>CAZUKJ010000015.1:0-17207 GCA_964620855.1 uncultured Oscillospiraceae bacterium | reverse complement strand
ATGCCGCAAATGGCCAAGGGAAGGGGCTATGGTTTCTTATGAGGACGCAGCTAATATGAAAAAGATAATATTTGGTTCTGCTTTGATGATATGTGGAACAATTGCAGCTTGTACAGCGTATTTGGCGCATCAAATTTTATTTGCCGCACCGGATGTTGCAATTATTGGTGAAAATTATCTCCTGCGTTGGGGAGGACCAATTCTGCTAATCGTTGGACTTGTGTTATGCATTGCGGGATTGACAGAAAATAGCATCGAAGATGCGTGAATTTCGTTTATCGGGTAATTGCCGCCCAACAAGAACCTCCCTCCGTCAGTTCGACGTGAGGGAGGTCCTGTTTTGCGGGTACAAACATGTAAATAAAAAGGAAAAACCCCGGATGATTCATCCGAGGTTTTTCGCTGGCGCAGAAGGAGGGATTTGAACCCTCGCGCGCTTTTTACACGCCTACTCCCTTAGCAGGGGAGCCCCTTCGGCCTCTTGGGTACTTCTGCAGGTCGAAATGCTTTGGTATAAAATTGGCGGAGAGAGTGGGATTCGAACCCACGGCTCCTTGCGGAGTCACCGGTTTTCAAGACCGGCTCCTTAAACCACTCGGACATCTCTCCGCGTCCGCGGCCACTTAGAGCCGGAAATTATCATACCAGAATTGTTTGGGTTTGTCAACCACGAATTACTGGGGGATATCCGGTGTGCCGTTTCTCACTGCCGCGTAGAGTCCTGCAATAAAGTCCCATGTCGCGGCGTCAACAACGCCGGTAACAGGCAGCCCGGCGGTCGCCTGAATGAGTTCGATGGCAGCCTGCGTTGCCGGGTCGTTTGTTCCGTTATGGGAAACGGGAGGGATATTTTCAAACAGCTCGGACAGAGCAGTCAGAATTCCTTGTATGGTCCAGATGTGCAGGTTGTGTTCGCCCCGTGCGATCGTCTGTCCCCGATCCAAATAGACAGGAAGCGGTCTGGGCGGACGAATCTCGGCCTGCACAGCCAGATACGCTTCGACAATTGCTTCCCAGGTCAGAAGATCTGCCACACCGGTGACCGGCAGGCCGTGTGTGCGCTGGAAGGCAGAGACCGAGGCCATCGTGTTGCGGCCGTAGATTCCATCCGGGATCACCGGTGGAATCGCAGGATCGAGTTCGGAAATCTGCCGAAGTATTGCCTGCAGTGAGCGGATGGGGATGCCGGTTGTTTCGGTCATAGGGTCGTCCTCCGATCATTGTCATCCATTCCAAGCCGCAGATCAAAACCGGGATACTGCGTATGTCTGGAACTGCCTGCGAATGTCAGCTCGCGCGTGGATTCTGCCAATTTTCGCCGCGTGGCGGCATCCGGGCGGCCAGATGCGGGCAGACCGTTTTTGCGCTGAAACTGCACGAGTGCCAAAGAGGTGGTGCGGTCTAACATACCGGTGGTCGGCAGGGCGCTCCCGTTTTGCGATACAGTGCGCAGCATCTGCTGCACTTCGCGCACAGAGCCGCTTTCGCCGGTCGGCTGGGTCGGGAAAAGTGCGGCGTCCTGATACACCGTTTGCTCAATTCCGGCAAAGTAGCGGTAGATGGTGTCCCAGGTCACGTCGCCGACGACGCCGTTGTCCGGCAATCCGGCGTAGCGCTGCAGGGCAGTGACAGCTTGATAGGTCGCTTCGTCAAATGTCCCGTTGACTGCGACGGTCGGAATTTCCGGGACAAATTCCGCAATCACCGCAAGCATATACTGCAGGTGGGAAACCTTTTCTCCGGTATCACCGCGAACGATCGGGTCGGGATACTCCCAGGAGATCCCATAAAACTGCTGCCCGAGCGAGCGCAGCTCGGCAAGGCGGGTCACGGCAACATAGAGCCGAACGAGGGCATACCAGGTTGCCGGACCGACGATTCCATCGGCAGTGAGGCCGAAGATCTCCTGAAACCGCTGCACGGAGGCTTCGGTCTGTGCGCCGTAAATCCCGTCGACCGGATTGATTTTTGGGATGGCAGGATAGTTCTGTGAAATGCGGTTGAGCGAGACCTGAACGACCGTGACATTTGGCCCGCTGTCTCCGCGCCGCAGCGGTGTTCCGGGATAGGACTGCACGAGCGGCTGCACCGGCGCATTTGTGACCAGTTCAATATCCGGACCATAGTATGACTGCAGGATTTCAAAGGAGTCGTAGCCCTGCTCCGCCAGGCTCTGGCTGCCCCATTGACTCAGCCCTTCACAGGTCACTGTTGTACCGTTGCAGAATTTTGCGGAAAGCGGCTCGACGAAATTCTGACGCCGGATGTAGCTGTCAAACAGCTCGTCGACAAGTCGGTCTACATTTTCAAATGTGCTGCGGCCATTGACGTAGCTTTGGTCGTAAGCTGTCGACGAGGTGATATCAAAGCTGTAATTGCGGCTGCGGTAGAATTCTGTGTAGATGCGGTTGAGTGCAAATGACGTGATCGCAAGGATGTTTGCCCGCAGGGCGCTTTCGTCCCATGTTGGGTAAATTTCACTCGAAGCGACATTTTTGATATAGTCGGTAAACGGAACGGTCACATTGGCAGCATTCGAGTCCGGCGCGCCCAGATGGACGGTGATATATTCCGGTATGTAAGGGATTACGGTCGGCATACAGCACCTCCTTTACAGGTTTTGGGTTGGCAGGTCAAAGGTTTCTGTTTGATTTCGTGATGCAGGATACTCCTCCAGCGGAATCATCGCCAGCTCCTGCAGCGTCTGCACGCCGTCGAACACCTGAACGTTTTCAACCAGAATGCGCTCATAGCCCGGATGATGCGCGTCGATGCGGATCAGCGCATACGGTCGCCCCGGTTCCGGCGCCTGGGAATCGGAGCGATCCGGCGTCAAGACGGTGACCGGAGCAGTACGACCGCTCCGGTCAGTCTGACGGACAGCAAGCAGCGCCTGCCTGCCGTCGCGGTCGATCTGAGAGAAAATAATGGTGGCGTCGACGACGGGGATCGACGCGCGGGATGTGTATGCGCGGACAATAACAGTTCCTTCCGCCATAGCATCGCCTCCTTGGAAAATATCATGAAACAGTGTATGCGAGACTGCGTGGGATATGACAAATCTGGCATCTACAACAAAAGCTTATAGCGAGGGGTGAACTTTGTTGTTTAACTTATACGGCAAATTCTCATATAATGAAGACACGCAAAACCACTGGTGCACAATTCTTATTTATTTAGGAGGGAAACAATGAAAAAGTTTAAATCACTCATTGCTATTCTGCTGTGTCTGGTATTGGTGTTGTCGATGGTTGCCTGCGGCAGCTCGGATGACACTACGGATACCTCGAAAGACAGCGCATCCACCGGTGAAGATGAATACCGCGTATTTACCTTCGGCGGTGACACCAACGCGACCTCGTTCAACCCTGCGTCTGATCTGACCACAACATCGTCCGTTATGCTGGCAGCCTGTGTTTCCGAGACCCTGTGGTCGGACAATGGCGACGGCACCTACACGCCGGTGCTCTGCTCCTATGAATTTGCCGACGATGACAGCCAGGTTACATTCCGCTGCACTGAGGGCGTCGTCTTCTCCAACGGCAACACGTTCGAGGCCGATGACGTTCTGTTCACCTTCACGAACATGAGAGACGCCGGTAGAACGGCCTCCATGGTTGCCTGCCTTGACCTGGAAAATGCTGTGATCGAAGATGCCAACACGCTGGTCGTTCCGCTCAACTACTATGATGCGGCGTTCCTCGCCTACATGGCGTCGCCTGTCTACGTTGTTGTTGACAAGCAGACCTGCGAAGCCGATCCTAACTGGAGCTGGCTGGTCGGTACCGGTCCGTATTATCTGGCCGAGTGGGAAGAGGCTGTCAAGTATGTTCTCAAGGTCAACGAGAACTATCGCGGCGAAGCCCCGTACTATGATGAGATCAACATTATCTTCTACGCAGAAGAATCCACCCGTTACTCTGACTTCCAGGCTGGCAACCTCGATGCGATCAGCGTGACCGAGGCCGCCTATATCAACAATTTCGTTGATGGTAAGGTTGCCGGCGCTTCCATCGTCCGCGAGACGACTGACGCCATTAACGGCATTTCTCTGGCCTATGACGCCGAGCATACCAACGGTGCGTTCGCCGATATCAACCTGCGTCTGGCTCTGGCGCACTGCATCGACGTTGAGACCATCGTCAACGAACTCGGTGAAGGTGTCTACACTGTCCCGGCCGGTATCCTGACGGAAGACAGCTTTGCTTTCGAGGAAGGCTTCGGCCCGTACACCTATGACGTCGAACTTGCCAAGGAGTATCTCGCCAAGGCGGGCTATTCTGTGGACAATCCTGTGACCGTTTACATGTATGCTTCCAACACCGCGTGGAACACTGCGCTTTGTGAGGCAGTCCAGTCCTATGCTGCCGTCATCGGCATCAATCTGGATCTCACGAACGTTGCGGACTTCCCCACGATCCTCCCGGCTCTGATTGCCGGCGAGAATGATATGGCCATTGCCAGCCCGGGCTCTGACTGCGGCAACGACCCGGCTACCCAGCTGCAGCAGGCCGGCCCGCTGTCGGACAACGGCCTGGTCAAGATCTATGATGATGAACTCGCCGATATCTTCACCCGTGCCGGCGCGTCCCACGATCTCGAAGAGCGCGCCGATCTGTACCTTCAGTTCCTGGAAGCCTACTATGCGCAGGCCAACTTCCTGCCGATGTATCAGAACACCGTCTCCTATGCGTACAAGTCTGAGCATGCTTCGTTTGCTGACAGCCTGTACAGACATTACCCCGTTCTGAACGCGCTGTCCGACTGATCGCAGTATCCTGACATAATGACCAACTAAAATACAACGGCGCCGATCGCTTGATCGGCGCCGTTGCTTTTGCTAATTGAAATGAACTACAATAGGGATTTCATTGCTGCTGACACAGAGAAAGAAGCGTTTCGACAAAGGGCGCAATCAGCGGATGATTTTTGTCCTTTTTCCAGATGCAGCAAAGCGAAGAGTTGGAACTGAGTGTAATCGGGAACGCTTTGACGGATTTGAGTGTATTTGCAAAGCCAAACCGCCGGTCCAATATGGCGACGCTTTTTCCGTTCATCAGCTCTAAAAGCATCGACTGCAGATTTGGCAGGAGCTTGACGCCGTTAGGGGAGAGCCCGATAGATCGAAGCTCTACTTCATCAATATATTTCCACTCCAGCGGATTCCAGTTCCACGAGGAGACCTGGATCATGGGGAGTCCCCAACAGTTGACATCCAGCGTGTCGCTGCAGAGCTCTTCGCGTACGCACAGGCAGATCTCCTCGGGCGCGATTTCAACGCTTTCCAGCCCGGGGTTGGAGAAAAACTGTGCGCCGGAGATCAGAGCGACATCCAGCTCGTCATTGAGCAGCTTTTGAAACAGCCGTTCGTTATGGTGCGCCTCGCCGGTAAACATGGTGAGGGGATGTTCCATACGAAACTGGCTGATCCACCGATCAATTTCGCAGAACGGGTTAATCCATACCGAGTAGCCAATGCGGAAGTTCATCTCTCGATGAATGGATTCGGCGGCCACTTCTTTGACCAACTGTTTACCATTTTCGATTTCTGTCTGGAAGAAGTTCTTATAGTACCGTCCTGCGTCAGTCAGTGTAATGCCGTTTTTATTGCGGTCAAACAGCGTCACGCCGAGTTCGGCTTCCAGACTCATGACATATTTACTGACGGCCTGCTGACTGAAGAATTGGATGCGCGCGGCTTCGGTGAAGCTGAGTGTTTCTGCAACGGCCAGGAAGCAGCGGACTTCGGATAAGGTCATATTGCACGCACCTTCCTTTCCGCGAGAAATGACTCGAACTCTGTGACAATGGGCTTTGTTGCGTTGTTCTGCAGCTTCGCGGTTGCGAGCGTTACGGTAAATGGCAGATCCGTCCAGTGAAAAATACCGGCGTGCATCAGCTTGTCGTTGAGTGTGGAAAATGCAATGCCGTTTCCGTAGCGGACGGTAATATAAACGGAGTCCAGATTATCCAGCACAATGTAAGGCCGCGGGCGGAAGCCGACACGGAGGCACTCCTTTTCCATGCGCCGCAGCACTTCGGAATCGGAGGCTTCGCCGCCGAATGTACCGTAGAGCGGAATTCCATAGACGGACAGGTCATGAAGACTCATATTGGCATAGGCGCTGTCCTCGGCAACGATCAGGCACAGCGGCAGCTCTTCGAGTGCGGTGACTTGACAGGGGACGGAAATGGCACGGGCAAGATAGCGGGAACAGAGGGCAATATCAGCCTGTTCGCTTTGCATCAGTTCGATTGTTTTTTTAGGGGAGGCCTGCCGCGTCAGGACTTCAATCTCGGGATGAAGCCGGGAAAACTCAGACACAGCCTGCGTGATCCAGGGCGGAGAGGAGATGAATTCGGAAATGACTACGGTGAGCGTGCTCGCCTCGGCAGACTGTGGGAACAGCTTTCGCGAATCTGCCAGCCCGCGCTCAAATGAAGAAAAGAACTCAAAGAACCGAGTGCCTGCATAAGTGAGGAACGGGGTGGAAGAGGAGAACGAGACCAATGTGACACCCAGATCCTTCTCGATCCGTTTGATATTGTTGATCACAGAGGCGCGGCTGATCTCAAACTGCATTGCAGTGATATCCAGATCTTGCGTGTTGCCAAATGAGAGAAAACAAGCGATATTAAAATCGTTCATAAACCGCACCTTGCCTTTCGCTGAATTTCATAAACATTATAACGAATTTTTAGTAAATACACAACTGTACAACAAAACAAAAAAACAGGGGGTATGTTTTGTTGTTTAACATCGCAGGAATCCCTCGATATAATTATGATACCGTGATGATTGTATTCTTGGATTTTGTGCGCCGCTGCGGAAGAATTCCTGCTGACGCGGAGCGTGCGGAAAACAAGGCAGCACTGTGAGAAACCTTTTCCGCGATTTGACACAAAAGTGAGCGAAGCGGAAGTAATGAGACAGATTGTGAGGTATGGTTGTATGAAGAATTACCCCCATCTTTGCGCTCCAATCACCCTGGCCGGACTTACTTTGAAAAATCGTATGTTCTCTTCACCAACCTCTCTGGCGGAGTTGGGACCGGATGAACACTACTCCAAAGAAAACCTTGAGTATTACAAGCTGCGTGCGCTTGGCGGCGCTGCAGTTGTTCCGGTCGGCGATGTGATGGTCGATCTCGACACCGGACGCAGCCATCCGCAGCAGGTCGGCATCAATGATCCGGCGGCAGCGCCGTATATGTGTGCGATGGCAGACGCGATCCACTCGGGCGGTGCGGCGGCGTGTGTTCAGATCGATCACGGCGGTGCGCTTTGCTCGCCGGAGTTCATCGGCGGAAAAAACGCCTTCGGTCCGTCGGGCTATGTCGACGACTGGGGCGACGAGGTCGAGGAGATGACGGAAGAGCAGATCGAATGGGTCGCAGATAAATATGCCGAGGCGGCGGCCAATGCCAAAGCGTTTGGCTTTGATATGGTCATGATCCACGGCGGACACGGCTGGCTGCTGCATCAGTTTATCTCGCCGGTGACAAATCACCGTACCGACAAGTGGGGCGGCAGTCTGGAAAACCGGATGCGGTTTCCGCTGCTGGTCATTGAAAAGGTTCGCGCCGCCGTTGGCCGCGCATTCCCGATCGAGATCCGCATTTCCGGCTCAGAACGCTTCGAAGGCGGCTACGGGATCGAGGAAGGCGTTGAGATCGCCAAGATGCTCGACGGCAAGGTCGACCTGATTCATGTCTCGGCAGGTACACAGGAGGATGAATTCTCGGCGGTGCTGATGCACCCGGGCGCATTCCAGAAAGATATGGAAAATGCCAACCTGGCGGCTGAGATCAAAAAGCATGTGAAAACCCCGGTCCTTTCCGTCGGCGCATTCAATATGCCGGACGATATGGAACAGTTCCTGGCAGACGGACATGCGGACTGCATCGCCATGGGACGGGCGCTTGTGGCAGACCCGTTCCTGCCCCGCAAGGTGCTTGCGGGTCGCCCGGAGGAGATCACGCCTTGTATCCGCTGTGGGGAATGTCAGAGCGGCATGATGAGAAGTGGAGTCATGCGCTGCACGGTGAATCCATATATTGGACGGGAATGTGATGTGTTCCATCCGCTCCCGGTTTACGCACATAAAAAGATCCTGATCGCCGGTGGCGGCCCGGCAGGTATGGAAGCGGCGCTGCTTGCGCACGAACGCGGACATGAGGTCGTGCTGTGCGAGGCGTCGGAAAAGCTTGGCGCACTCAATTATGCCGATAACGGCGCAGACTTCAAGCGACCGATGCGGCGCTGGCGCGACCATCAAGTGGCCAAAGTTCTTCGGTCCGGTGTAGAGGTACGCTTAAGCACCAGAGTCACAAAGGAGATTGTCGACGAGGTGAAGCCGGATGTGCTCATCGCCGCGGTCGGCAGTGAACCGTTTGCGATCCCGGTTCCCGGACATGACGGAGAAAACGTGTTCTTCGGTGCGTATCTGACGGATGAGACCCCTGTCGGCCACAAAGTCGTGGTCATCGGCGGCGGTATGGTTGGCTGTGAAGAGGCGGTCAGCCTCGCGCGCAAGGGCCATGAGGTCACGATCGTTGAAATGCTCGATACGCTCGCGGCAGAGTGCGGAAGAATGCACCGAATTGCCCTGATGCACGAGCTTAACGTAAACGAACGGATTGTACAGGCGCCTGGAATGCGCTGCACCCGAATCACACCGGAAGGTGTCTACGCCGCAGACAAAGAGAATGTTGAGCACTTCTTCCCCTGCGATACCGTCATCATGGCGGCAGGCATGCGCGCACGAAGTGCAGAAGTGGAGGCGCTGCGTCCGCTTGTCAAGGAGTTCTATGTGATCGGCGATGCTCGTAAGGCCAGCAAGATCATGATGGCAAACAGAGATGCTTACGACGTCGTCACAACGCTGGGTTGGATGTGAAAAAGCGTTATTAGATCATGGAAGATAAACAATACGACAGAACAGGGGGCGGACGAGAAAAAACAAACGACGGTATCACATAATCAAGGAATAAAGAATCTATATGAACTGGAAGGAGCGATCTGAATGCAAAAAGAAAAACTCACGACAGAACAGCTCATTGCCAAATGGGAGGCACAGCGTGCCATTAAAAACCTGATGGGCAAGTACGTCAACTCCATTCTGCTCAACCGGGAGCAGGACGTATTCGAGATGTTCTGGGCGAATGAGGCGGATGTGTGCCTGGGCTTTAACGAGGGCTGGTATCGCGGAGCAGACGCGATCAAGGGCTACTACAGTGCCTGCAGAGACCGCAACATGCTGGCTGCGAAGCTTCTGCAGAATCGGTTCCCGGAGAAACTGGAAGGGAAGTCGGAGGATGAAATTTACGGCATTGGCGTAATGAAAATCTATCCGCTTTACACCCCGATCATTGAGGTTGCCGCAGATGAAAAGACCGCGAAGGGTCTGTGGTCCTGCATGGGCTCCCATAACGATATTGATCCCGTTGGCCCGCTGGCCCGTTATCTTTGGGGCTATTATGCGGTCGATTTTATCCGCACAGACGCAGGCTGGAAGATCTGGCACATGCAGTTCGTTCATGATATCGACGGCGTTTGCGGACAGAACTGGGGCGCACCGGAACCGGAGTATCCGGAGATGCCGGAGTTTGCACCGCTCAAAGACTTCGCTTATCCGGAGTTCACGGAAAAACAGACGATCAGAAATGTCTATTCCCCGGTTAAGCATCCGGATCCGGTCCCGAGAATTCCCGAACCGTATGAAACCTTTGCCGAAACCTTCAGCTATGCCGTAAAGGAGGTCTGAACGTGAAAAAGATTGCTGAATACACAGATGCGGAACTGATTTCCCGCATCATGGATATGGAAGCTGTCAAGACCCTCGTGTATAAGCGCTGCTACTACAACGCCAACGATTGGCGTGAGAAGGAAATCAATGAACTGTGGGTCAGCGACGAGGCGTTCAAAGCAACTGCCGCGATGGGCAAAAACATCGGCTGGTATGTGGGCATGGATCAGATCAAGGCCTACTACCTCGACAAGCATGCAGAGGACCTGAAGGCTCGCCTGAAAGCGATGAGCGAGGCCCTGCCGGAGATCGAGGATATTCCGGAAAATCTGGGCATCGGCTGCCTGACCAACCGTCCGGCGACTACCGGCCTCGTTGAGATCGCGGAAGACGGCAAGACGGCCAAAGGCCTGTTCTATGCGATCGCGCACGAGACATTTGCCAACGCAGATGGAACGGCCACCGCTATCTGGGTACCGGAAAAGCAGGCTTATGACTTCGTCAAGGAAGACGGCGAGTGGAAGATCTGGCATCTGGTTCAGGCGGTTGACTGCGTATGCCCGGCCGGTGATGACTTTGAAGAAACCAGCCCGGTCGTCGACTATAGTAAAGATCCGATTATGATCGAATTTGGCGAACCCACGGTGAAGTGCCTCACGCACGATGCGTCGTTTAACTGGTGGGATGATTATCCGCCGAGACCGTTCCCGTATGAGACTTGGAGCGACGACATCAGCTATGGTCCGGAGGGCTATCATCCCCATGAGTTCTTTGCGTGGAAGGGCGGCGAAGGCAAGTTCGAACCGACCACTGAGAGAAAGAAGGAGGACTGAGCAATGAGTGAACTTTCGCTGCGCAAGCGTTTGGAAAACGCATACGCCTCCCAGCAGGTAGAAAATATAAAGGCGCACCATGCGTATACGCATGGCAGATCCGATAACATCGGCGAATGGGGTAAATTCTGGTCGAGAAGCCCGGAGGCTACCTGGGCGCATGCGTTCGGCAGAATGAGAACCTTTGAGCAGGTTTGGGCCGGCAACGTCGGTGAGTATGATGCCAAAGCGTATCGCAATTATCTGGCGATTTGGAATACTTATCCGGAAATCACCGGTAAAGACCCGCGCCCGATCCTTGAGAACTCTGTTCACACGCTCGTCACGGATATCATCGAAGTGGCGGAAGACGGCATGAGCGCCCGCGCCAGCTTTGTAACTCCGGGCCTGATCTCGAGCCACATGACCTATTACGGCAAGCCGTACTGCATGGCTTTGTGGGAGCGCTACGGCTCGGACTTCGTGAACGAAGACGGAGAGTGGAAGTATCTGCACGAGCAAGTCTGTCCCGATATCGGCGGTGAGCTCGATCACACCAACTGGGGCATGGAGGCTTATAACAGAGAGCTGGGCATTGTTCCGCCCCCGATTCATGATGAGAACGATCCGTACGGCCAGGGCAAGCCGCCGCTTGCAGAGCCGGAGCCGCTGCATAACGGCTATTCCATTCTGCAGCCGCCGCAGGACTCCGTGCCGTGGCCGGAGCCGTACAAGAAGATGGACAATAATAACACATATTCTCCGTTCTGGGGCAGAGATCCCCGCTTCGAATAATCCGGCAAGAGGGATGCATCCTTTCGGATGAACCGTGCGGCAGATGCCGCACCCGTCGAGGATATTGGGGAACGGCCCTTACAGGGCCGTTCCCTGAGACTCTTTCATTTTGACGGACGAGGCGGTTGGAATCTGCTGTACACACGATTCGAAGTATATCAGGGTTGGCCGGATCTGATCGGGTCAACTCCACAAAGGGAGGTTTCCGCAATTGATTAAATATATTGCCAAACGACTGTTGTTAATCATTCCTGTATTGCTGGGCGCGATCATCGTTGTTTTTACGATCAATTCCATGAGTGAAGCTGACCCGGCAATGATTAAGCTCGGATTGTCTGCGACCAATGAAGAACTGCTCGCAGCGAAACGGGCGGAAATGGGATTGGACAGACCCTATCTTGTGCAGCTGGGGGATTATTTGTGGGGACTTCTCCAGGGCGACCTGGGTGACTCGTATGTCTACTCCAAGACGGTCTGGGAACTGCTGGCACCGCGTATTCCGAACACGCTGAAGCTGAGCGTCAGCTCAATGCTGATCAGTATTATTTTGGGTATCCCGCTCGGTATGTATGCGGCGCTGCATCAAAACTCGATCGCAGACTACGGCACGACGACCATCGCGGTCGTTTTCCAGGCCATACCAGGATTCCTGCTTGCGCTGTTTATGATGGTTGTCTTTGCAGTCAAGCTGAGATGGTTCCCGGTTTCCGGCGCAGACACATGGAAGCATTATGTCTTGCCGGTATTGGCAAGCTGCATGGGCGGCGTGGCCAGTAATGCGCGTATGACACGATCGGCAGTGCTTGAAGTGATTCGTCAGGACTATGTCAGAACTGCGCGCTCAAAAGGTATTGAAGAACGAGATGTCCTGACGAAGCATATTTTGAAGAACGCGCTGATCCCGATTATCACCATGATCGGCACGAGCCTTGGCAACCTGCTCTCCGGCTCAGTGCTTGTCGAACTGATCTTCAATATTCCGGGCATGGGCTCGCTGATCAGCTCTTCGATCATGTCGAAAGACTTTATCACAGTTCAGGGTTGCGTCGTAGTGTGCGCCATTGTCGTGGCGCTTGCCAATCTGTTGACGGACTTGGCGTATGCATTTGTTGATCCCCGTATCAAAGCGCAGTATACTGCGGGGAGCAAGAAAAAAGAGAAAATGCAGCAGGGAGGGGCTTCGGCATGAGTGAAGTAAGAACGAAACAAAGACCCGAACAGACTGCATTTGAGCAGGAACAGCTCAAAAAGCGCAGTACCTTGTCAGAACTGTGGCATCGATTCAGAAAGAATAAAATGAGTGTCATTTGTCTTTGCGTTGTGATTGTGATGCTCATCCTTATATGTTTTTCCACGTATATCAGCCCGTACGATTATACCCTGGCGGATCTCTCCCAGCGGTTCCTGAAGCCCAGTCTGAAACACCCGATGGGCACGGATGAGTTTGGACGAGACCTCTGTACCCGACTGCTTGTCGGCGGCCGTATTTCCATGCTGATCTCGCTGATCTCGGTTGTCATCGGCCTGTTTTTCGGCATGATTTTCGGCGCAATCTGCGGCTTCTTCGGTAAGACGGCGGACGCCATTATTATGCGCTTGATGGACATCCTGATGTCAATTCCGGGTATGATGCTGGCGATTGTTGTTTCGGTAGGCCTGGGCTCCGGTGTTGTGAATACGGCCATTGCGCTTGCGATCGGTACTGTCCCGCTGATTACGAGACAGCTTCGCTCGTCGATCATGCTGGTCAATAACTCCGAATACATTGAGGCGGCCAAGTCCTTTGGTGTAAGCAACTTCAAGATCATCGTTTCGCATGTGATCCCGAACTCGCTCGCACCGGTCATCGTTCAGACGTCGCAGTTCTTCGGCGGCGCCATTATGGGCATTGCAGGCCTGAGCTTCCTCGGCCTTGGTGTTCAGCCGCCCACGCCGGAGTGGGGCAATATCCTGAACAATGGCATCAGCTATGTTTACGAGTTTTCTGATAAATGGCACGTAATCGTATTTCCCGCCCTCTTTATTTTCCTCGCCCAGCTCTGTTTCAACCTGATCGGCGACGGATTGCGTGACGCCATGGACCCGCGTATGCGTAAGTGAGGGAGGCTGCCATGAGTTTACTTAAAATCAATAATCTGACGATTCACTTCCCCACAGAGGAAGGTGATGTTCGTGCCGTCAATGGCATCAGCTTCGCCGTGGAAGAGGGCAAAACCCTCGGCTTGGTCGGCGAGACCGGCGCAGGCAAAACCACGACGGCTCTGGGTATCTTAAATCTTGTTCCGGAGCCGGGTGTGATTGAAAGCGGCACGATCGAATATAACGGCAAAGATATTGTGCAGATGTCGCAGAAGGAACTGCACGAGATCCGCGGCAACGAGATTACGATGATCTTCCAGGATCCGATGACAGCGCTCAATCCGGTTATGACGGTTGGTGACCAGATCATCGAGGTGATTGCGCGCCATCAGAATCTGTCCGGCGTTGAGACGCGGCAGAGAATGTTGGAGATTCTGGGTAAAGTCGGCATCAGTTCCGACCGCGCCTATGATTATCCGCATCAGTTCTCCGGCGGTATGAAGCAGCGTATCGTCATTGCGATCGCGCTTGCCTGCAACCCGAAACTGCTGCTTGCCGACGAGCCGACGACGGCACTTGACGTAACCATTCAGGCGCAGGTCATGAGTATGATCAACGACCTGAAAAAGGAATTCAATACCGCAATGATTCTCATTACGCACGACCTTGGTATTGTGGCCGAGTCCTGCGATGATGTTGCGATCATGTATGCCGGTAAGATCGTTGAGATGGGTGCGTTGGAGGATATTTTCAATCATGCATCCCATCCGTACACCAAGGGCCTGTTCAACTCGATCCCGTCGCTGGAAAAAGATGTTCACCGTCTGATTCCGATCCGCGGCCTCATGCCGGATCCGGCCAACCTGCCGTCCGGTTGTGCATTCCATCCGAGATGCCCGTATGCCACGCATATCTGCTCTGTCGAAGTGCCTCCGTCTGTCGAGATCAGCGAAGGACATGTTTGCAGCTGTCATAACTGCAAGCCGATGGTCGGTCTGGATGTGCCGGAACAGCGGCTGGAGACTGCGGAGGCCTACCGTGGGCGTCCGGAGAACATGCAGGCGAAGACCCTGCTCGAAGTGTCGAATCTTACGAAGTACTTCAAGACTCCGAGAGGTATGCTGCATGCGGTTGAGGGCGTCAATTTCAGCATCCGTGAAGGCGAGACGCTCGGTGTAGTCGGCGAGTCCGGCTGCGGCAAGTCCACGCTGGGCAGAACGGTTATGAATCTGCTCGATTGCACCGGAGGACAGATCAAGTTTGACGGTCAGGACATCTCGCATCCCAACCGAAAGCAGAAGGCAATGATCCACAGCAATATCCAGATGATTTTCCAGGATCCGGCGTCGTCGCTCGACCCGCGTAAATGTGTCAGCGATCTCATTGCAGAGCCGCTGCGGGCCATGAAGATGACCAAGGGGAAGAAGGCGGAAGACGCTCGTGTTGCGGAACTGATGGATACAGTCGGCCTTGCCAGAAGACTGGCCTATGCATACCCGCACGAGCTTGACGGCGGCCGTCGTCAGCGCATTGGTGTTGCACGCGCGCTGGCGGTCAATCCGAAGTTTATTGTCTGTGATGAGCCTGTTTCGGCGCTGGATGTTTCGATTCAGGCGCAGATCATCAATCTGCTGCAGGATCTGCAGGATCAGTTCGGATTTACCTATATGTTTATCACGCACAACCTGTCGGTTGTTAAGCATATTTCTCACGACATTCTGGTTATGTACCTCGGCTGTCAGGTTGAAAAGTGCCGGTCGAAGGATTTGTTCAGCAATCCGCTGCACCCGTATACCAAGGGCCTCCTTTCGGCGATCCCCATCCCGTCTCTGACGGAGCGCAAGGAACGCATCGTGATGGAAGGCGAGGTTGTTTCGCCGATCAACCCGAAACCGGGCTGCAGATTTGCTGCGCGCTGCCCGTATGCCGGTGAAAAATGCACGACGGTAATGCCTGAGGTGGAAGAAGTACTCCCCGGCCACTTCTGCGCCTGCCATTATGTCAGAGAGATCAACGGTTTGAACTGACCAGTTATGAGGAGGCACTATGGCAGCAAAGCAAAGTTGGTATTTTGATGGCTATATCGGCCGTATGGTTCCAAAGAAGAACGGCAAGGGCTACAAAAGAGAGCTTGTCTACGTCGGTGAAAAATACGGTTTTGAGCAGAAGGAAACGCTGCGCCGCAGAAAGATTGAAAGTGCGGTACTGACCGCAATTTCCCTTGGCGCAAACCTCTTCGCGCAGCTTTTCGGCGGATACAGCGAGCTGTTTGCCGTGGTACGCGCATTTGCAATGCTGTCGTTGTTCCCCCTGATGTTTGACCTGATTGGCTTGGGTAACTTCCTGTTTGCAGGACCAAAGTGGAAGGTGCGGACATATTATGCCGGATACCGGCGCATGAAGCGCTGGGGCATTGGCTACCTCGCTGTTATGATCGTATGGCTGATTGCAGAGATCGTATTCCTGTGTTTCAACACGATTTTGTTTCGTGCAGAACTGCCTTATTTGATTGCAGTCGTTATCAGCACGGCAGCGCAGGCGGCAGAGGTTGCTCTGATCCTGAAAAACCCGGCGTACGTCATAGAACGCCCCCAATAATCAATCAACGGCTCGACTGTTTTCGCGTGTCCGGCGCAAACACGAGCTTTTGGCAAGATGGTTTCTCCTTTCCATCGCCATTGTATAAAAATCGCGGTTCTCACGATGTGAGAACCGCGATTCTTCGTCTGTAACGCCGGAAACAGGAAGCCGGCGGCGACGGCTGTGGAGCACACAAAAACAGGAGACTGCATGCAGTCTCCTGTTTGAGGATTGGGCTGTGAATGGTTAGCCTTTCAGGTTGTAATAGGTCCACTTGCTGAGCTTGTCGATCAGTGCCTGCTGATCGGCGGTCAGTGTATTGGTGTGGGTACCGTCGCCAAGACAGTAGGTGCTTTCGCGGTAACAAATAACGGGAAGCTCCAGGCGGAGTGCATTGAGGTAATCAAAGAAGGCGTCCTGTCCCGTGCCACCGATCAGCTGCAGCACAACTGCGCCAAGGTAGTTGTCGCTGAGCAGGCCATTTTCCGGAAGCTGCAGGCTTTCGTAGGTCGCGTCAAGATCAACCGCGTCTGCATAGGCTTGATTGGACCAGATGAGGTACGGCGTGGAATAGGTGGAAACTGTGTTTTCTGTTGTGTCAAACTGATTGAACGATAGCCCCAATTCGGTGTCGGCTGTGCCGATGTTGGGTCGGTGATCGCCAAAAAAGACCAGAACAGTCGGTTCGTCAATGGCGTCGAGATATTCCGTCAGCTCAAGCAGCATGGCAGACGAATCGCGGATGCCTTCCATATAAACCGAGAGCGTTTCCATTGTGCTGTCTGAGACTTCGACGGTCAGCGGAACATCTTCGGGTTTGTCGGGATATTTGGAGTACGTATAGCTCTGGTGATTCTGGATAGTGACAGTGTAGGCAAACAGCGGATCGTCTGCCTCGATTAACCGCGTCTGCAGATCCTGCTTCAATTCATCCAGAAAGGCTTCGTCGGAGATCATCGTGCCTTTATAGTCGGTCTCATTAAATGCATCGACGAAGATCTGGTCAGAGATACCAAGCCGATTATAGACGCTTGTGCGGTTATAGAACCAACTTTGACCGGGGTGCATGAAAAACGTACTGTAGCCGTTTTCCGCGAGCAGACTGGCGATCGAGGTTGTTTCTTTTCGGATGACGCGGAACGAGGACGTCGTACCTTCGCCGATCATATTTGTCTGCATACCGGTCAGGACAT
>CAZUKJ010000014.1:0-17342 GCA_964620855.1 uncultured Oscillospiraceae bacterium | reverse complement strand
TTGTTTCATAAGCAGTTCCATATTTTGAGAACGAAGTTTTATATATATGATTTTCTGAGAGTACATGGGTCATCCACAGTGGGATACCGCCGGAGCATTTGATCTCCATGAGTACCTTTCCATCCGGGAGGAGTGATGTACCGTACACCTCTGATTCAAGAGAAAGATCCTCTTGGCGACAGAGAATATGGTCATCAAATGTAACTCGAAAATCAGACTTGTCCCTGGAATAAAACGCCTCTCTTTCATAGGAAAGAAAAACCGTCGGGTGCAGAGTGTTATAGTAGTCAAGAAAATAGTCGATTTCTTCCGAAATCTGAGTCTTAATATGACAATGGCTCTCTTTGCACACCCATTCCATCGCTTCTCTCTCCGGCAAAGAAACACGACGTTTGTACACAACTTGGTTGTACTTCTTTTTCAGCTCCACAAACACCGGGCTGTCCGGAGCTGCCTGACAGTAACTGCGGATTCGCAATTTTTCCTTATATGCCGGTTTCTCGATGGAATGGCGAACAAGACGAAAAGTATCTGTGTCAAAATAGATATTACGGATGGTGGTACGGCCAAATTTGTCTAAGGCCATGTACGGTTCCATCGCTTCGAGAACTTTCAATTTCTGCGCTTGAGTGATCATGTATTTCAGTTCATAGCGTTTAAAAACAGTTTGATATGTCATATGGTTTTAAACCTCCGTCTGTAGGTAAGCATAGAGGATATTGTTTCCTTAAGGAACTGTACAGGATAAAGAACTTGGATTTCGCAATCAATATTACCACCCTATGCTGAAAGAATTCTGAAGAAAAGCACACCGCCATATGAAAGTTTTGTGAACTTCTCAATTTATTTCATTTTTATTCAACGATTTTACATGAAGATGTTGGAAGCAACAGCCAAACCGTAACCATATTCCTAAGCGAACTATAGTGCATTCGAGCTGCACCAGTTGTGCCATGTCGTCACAAGCCTCGGCCAGCGACGACTTTTTTTATCGATGCTGCCTGATGTTTTTCGACAAGTTGCAAAAGATTGACGGAATCATCTCTGGACGATTATGTTTTAATATGATAAAGTAGAAGAAAAGTCTTAGGAGGGATAAAATTGCAGCTATTTGTACGCGACAAATTGTTTTATAAATCCATCTGTACGATCGCGTTGCCCATCATTCTGCAGAGCCTGATTACTGCCGGTGTCAACATGATGGACACGCTTATGCTGACAACCTGCGGCGAAGCACAGCTCTCGGCATCCTCTCTTGCCAACCAGTTCATTCATCTGTTTCAGATTATGTGCATGGGTATGGGCTTTGGTGCATCTGTACTGACCTCGCGCTACTGGGGCATGAAGGACATTGACAGCATCAAGAAAGTCACAACGCTGATGCTGCGTATTTGCATTGTATTTTCACTGTTGTTCACGGCGGCCTCCTTGTTCTTCCCGGCCGGAATCATGCGGATCTACTCGCCGGATGAGACGATCATCTATGAAGGCGTCCGTTATCTGAGAATCAGTGCAGCGACCTTCCTGATTTATGGTCTTTCCCAGACGCTCACTGCAGTCATGCGATCTGTGCGTCAGGTCAAACTGCCGCTGTATACCGCGATCATCGCATTCTTTGTCAATGTATTTTTCAACTGGATCTTTATTTTCGGTAAATTTGGAATCCCGGCTATGGAGATCGTCGGCGCTGCGATTGGTACGCTGATTGCCAGAATTGTTGAATGTGTTATTATTGCAGGCTATTTCCTTGTGTATGACAAAAAAATCGGATACCGTATCAAGGATCTTCTGTGCTCCTGCAAGGAGTATGTGAGTGATTATATCCGGTACTGCGTGCCGGTGCTGATCTCAGACACACTTTTGGGCCTTGGAAATAATATGGTTTCCGTTATTATGGGCCACATCAGCACCAGCTTTGTCGCGGCCTATGCCGTTATCTCCCAGATTACCCGCATGATCACTGTTTTGACTCAGGGCCTTTCGAATTCTGCCAGCGTTATCACCGGCAACACGCTTGGTGAGGGCAACAAAGACAAGGCATATCGTCAGGGTATCACCTTCCTGTCGCTTGCCGTTTGCATCGGTCTGGTTGTCAGTTTGATCATAAGTATCATTACGCCGATCATTGTAAAATACTGCAATTTGTCGGACGAAACACTTGCCGTTGCCAATCAGATGATTTACGGTGTAACGTTCACCGTGGTCTTTGGTGCGACGCAGGGCGTCCTGACCAAAGGAATCCTGCGCGGCGGCGGCGACACCCGCTTCCTGATGATCGCAGATATCCTCTTCCTGTGGCTCGTGTCCATCCCGCTTGGATACCTGACCGGAATTGTTCTGGATCTTCCGGCGTCGATCGTTTATGTCAGCCTGTATGCAGACTGGATCATCAAAACAATCTGGTGCTCAATCCGCCTTTACAAAGGAAAATGGGTCAATAATACCGTCAAAGCCGGTAATTAACAAAACGGATGTGCTGCAAATGCAGCACATCCGTTTTTTAGAACCAACTTTTTTTCTGCCGGGGACAGCGAACCTTTTCCAGATCAACCTCAACAAGAATGATATCCTCGCCGAATCGGCGGATACAGTTCCATGGGATCACATAGTCATCACATCGACCGAATAAGCCGAAGAATTTAAACGCTCCGGGTACAACAATCGCTACAACTCTTCCGGTAAGCGTATCGATCTCAACGTCATCAACAAATCCGAGCCGACTGCCGTCGCAGATATTGATCACTTCTTTACACCGGAGATCGGTGATTCGACACATCCTGACCGCCGCCTTTCACGATAATCCTGCTGCAATCGTATGTGAATGCAGCGGAAATTATGTCGCTGTAATAGAAGTTCGGATCGAAGTCACCGCATTTTTCTCCAGACGGGAAACCTGTGCCTGTGATATCCCGATTTCTGATGCGACTTCCATTTGTGTTTTCCCCTCATAAAAGCGCAATCGTAGAATCCGGCGTTCACGGTCACTGAGCTTACGGATCGCCTGCTCAAGATCAAGATTTTCGACCCACCGCTCATCGGAGTTCCGCGTATCGCGCACCTGATCCATAACCGTCAACGGATCACCGCCGTCAGAATAGACCGGCTCAAACAGTGAAACCGGTGCAGAAATTGCATCCAGCGCGTAAACAACCGTCTCCACAGGAAGCTCCAGTTTTTCCGCGATCTGCTCCATGGTTGGCTCTTTCTGCTGCTCACGAATCATTTCTTCTTTGCACTGCAGCACACGGTAAGCCGTATCCCGAACGCTTCGACTGACGCGAATGGCACTGTTATCACGCAGATAACGCCGAATTTCCCCTGCAATCATTGGTACGCCGTACGTTGAAAATCGCACCATCTTTGTTTCGTCAAAATTCCGAATCGCCTTGAGAAGGCCGATGCATCCTACCTGAAACAGGTCATCCGGGTTTTCGCCGCGTCCAATAAAGCGCTGAATCACCGACAAAACAAGCCGCAGATTCCCTTCAATCAGCTGCTGCCAGGCATCCTCATCGCCTTGCTTCATTCGTGTCATGAGCTCCATCATTTCATCGTTCTTCAAAACTTTCAACTTAGACGTATTGATCCCACAGATTTCAACCTTACACTGCATAACGTACCCCCGCAAATCACTTCCCTGCAAGTATTTCCCGGGAAATGATTTTGATACAGAGGATGCCGGTTTTTCATTCGCAAAAATACGCCTTCATTCACAAGTAATTCGTCAACGTAATACCGATCAAATTGAAATTATTATGAATACGAACAGCGAATATTCATGGATATGGTTTATATGAATATCCGGGGTTTCTTATTAAAATCCCACGCTATATCAGGAGTTTTACACACTTTCCACAGGTTTTTCCACAGATACATTCATTCGTTCCAAAAGCGTACTTTACCCATTTTACGTTAACATAACACTATCCGACATAATAGGAGATTTCATCCGGTGACAATTCTTCGTGCAGCGCCATATTAATTGCACAGCCAATGAGTCTGGCTAACTCGCGGATGCTTGCATCAATATCAGTCGGAGTCACAATCATATTCAGGCTGAAATCCATGCATGCACTATTGCCTCCGTTGCGTTCGATCAGGTCTGCGGCCAGCGTTCTTGCTTCCACAACAGTCGGTACACCAACCGAAATTACTGGCACTCCCAGATGTTCTTTATCAAAGGCTTCCCTGCTGTTCCCCACTCCGGAGCCGGGAATGATTCCCGTATCGGATAACTGTACCGTGCAGCAAAGTCGTTCCGGATTCCATGCTGAGAGTGCATCAATCACGATCACACAATCCGGCTTTGCGCGCTCCACCATGCTCCGAACAACCTCCACGCTTTCAAGTCCGGTTGTACCAAGCACGCCGGGCGCGAGCGCACAAACAGGCCGAAAAGAAGAAAAATGCTCCGGCATGTGCTGAACCATATGACGCGTAATGAGAATATGCTCGAGAGTTTTCGGGCCGATTGCATCCGGGGTGACTGCAGCATTTCCCAACCCTGCAACGAGAACACTCATCCCGTTTTTTAACCGGAGAAGCAACCGCAGCTGCTCGGCAAATACCTCGCAGGTTCGATAAAACGAGTTTGGGACGCGATTTTTTACCGGCTTGAGATCAATGGTGATATATCGCCCAATCGGCTTTCCAAGCGAGCGGACGCCTTCTTCATCAAGGATCTCAACCACGGTCAGATCGACGCCCCGGATCTGATGATCGCGCGCCCGAACACCGGAAAGTTCCGTCGTCTCCCCTGCCGATTCCTGCCAAATTTCATGAGCCTCTACTGCCAGGTCGGTTCGTTTGTCCATATTTGTACCACCTCCACAATATTTTGGGGCTGAAAATTGCTCAATATACAAGATTTCTTCGCAAAAATCACAAAAAAACTATTGATTTTTTAAAATAGAACGCTATAATATATTTCTGCGTGAGAACATTTTGATGTTTCAGAATCTATAATCGCGATTGAGGAGGTGTAACCGTGCCCAACATTAAATCTGCAAAGAAGAGAGTCGAGATTTCCAAGATCCAGAACGAGCGTAACCGCATGGCTAAGTCCGCTCTGAAGACGACGATCAAGAAGTTTGATGCCGCTGTGGCCTCCGGCGACCGCGAGCAGGCCGCCGCTGCTTACCAGGCTGCCGTCAAGGCGATCGATCAGGGTGTTACCAAGGGTATTCTGCACAAGAATACTGCGGCCCGCAAGAAGAGCAGCGTCACGCTGAAGATGAACGCTATGGCTTAATCGTTCGACTCCCTCCGATGATTCGGAGGGAGTTTTTTCTTGCTCATACTAAGCGAATTGAGTATAATAGTTACGAATCTGTTGCAAGGAGGATTCCGCATATGAACTATACGGAAGAATCACTCAAGCTGCACTATCAGTGGCGCGGCAAGCTGGAAACCGTTCCTAAAATGCAAGTCAATAACAAAGACATGCTTTCCCTCGCATATACGCCGGGTGTTGCACAGCCTTGTATTGAAATTCAAAAAGATGTCAATCAAAGCTACGCGCTGACCGGTCGTTGGAATACGGTTGCCGTCGTAACAGATGGTTCTGCCGTGCTTGGTCTTGGCGATATCGGCCCGGAAGCCGGTATGCCGGTGATGGAGGGCAAGTGCGTTTTATTCAAGGCGTTTGGCAATGTCAATGCCGTCCCGCTTTGCATCCGTTCCAAAGACGTTGATGAGATCGTCAACACAGTCTCTCTTTTGGCAGGATCTTTTGGCGGCATCAATCTGGAAGACATCTCAGCACCCAGATGCTTTGAAATCGAGCGCAAGCTCAAAGAGCGCTGTGATATCCCGGTTTTCCATGACGATCAGCACGGCACAGCCATCGTTGTCGCCGCAGCGCTGATCAATGCGCTCAAGATTGTTGATAAGCGTTTGGACGAGATCACTGCTGTTTTTTCCGGCGCAGGAGCTGCCGGTACAGCGATCTTCCATCTACTCCATTCGATGGGATTGAAAAACGCGGTGATCTGTGATTCCAAGGGAGTAATCTGTTCAACCCGAACGGATCTGAACGAAGAAAAGCAGGCGCTGCTTGCCGTTACCAATTCGGAAAATGTTTCCGGCTCACTGGCCGACGCACTCAAAGGCGCTGATGTCTTTATCGGTGTTTCAAAGCCGGGCGTTGTATCACAGCAGATGATTCGTGAGATGGCCGCGTCTCCGATTCTGTTTCCGATGGCAAATCCGGTACCGGAAATTATGCCGGACCTGGCAAAGGAAGCCGGCGCCGCAGTAGTCGGAACCGGGCGGAGCGATTTCCCAAATCAGATCAACAATGTCCTTGCCTTCCCCGGTGTATTTCGCGGCGCATTCGATACACGCGCTTCCGATATCAACGAAGAGATGAAAATGGCCGCTGCATATGCGCTCGCAGGACTTGTAGGCGATGATTTATGCGCCGATTACATCGTACCCGCGGCCTTTGACGAGCGCGTCTGCCCTGCGGTTGCGGCCGCAGTGTCTGAAGCCGCCAGACGCACCGGCGTCGCCAGGATCTGATAGAATTTGTCATAAAAATGAGGTGATCGTCATGCAGCTGCATAGCCCTGTTACAAGCCTGAAAGGAATCGGGAAGTCGAAGGCTGCACTTTTGCATACGATGGGCATTGATACGCTTTATGACCTGATTTGCTATTTCCCAAGAACCTATGAAGACCGGACAAAACTGGTGGAAATTCAGGACTTGATCGTCGACGAACCGGCTTGTTTTCAGGCAATGGTCGTATCGCAGCCGAGAACCTCTCACATCCGGAAAGGACTCGATATCACAAAGGTTACCGTCGCAGACTCTACGGCAAGACTGAATCTCACATTTTTTAATCAAAAATACACTGCTGAACAGCTGCAGTATGGCCGGGAATACCTGTTCTATGGCGCTGTTTCCGGTGATTTTATTGGTTATCAGATGCAAAATCCGACGGTGGAATCGCTGGATCAGGCCGGTGTGATGACGCGCCGGATTCTTCCGGTTTATCCCCTGACTGCGGGAATGTCCAACAAGACGATGGTGCGCACCATTCAGGCAGGATTGGACTGCTGCCTGAATCAGATGCCTGAGATTCTCCCCGGCGCACTGCGCGAAAAATATGGTCTTTGCAGCGCGCAGGAAGCCTATCGCACCATCCACTCGCCGGAATCATTTGATGCGCTTGAACAGGCGTGCAGACGACTTGTCTTTGAAGAGTTTTTCATCTTTTCTGCCGGCTTGATGCTGATGCGATCCCGCAGAACCGTATCCGGTGCAATCCGACTCAATGACCGGAACATCGACAAATTTTATCAAGCACTTCCCTTCGCGCTGACAAATGCGCAGAGCCGCGCGATTGCAGACATCCTTTCCGACTTCTCTTCCGATCGGCCAATGAACCGTTTGGTGCAGGGAGACGTCGGCAGCGGCAAGACAATGATCGCTGCTGCAGCAATTTACTGTGCGGCAAAAAACGGTCTGCAGTCGGCATTCATGGCACCAACCGAGATTCTTGCCGAGCAGCACGCTGCAACGCTGGCGCCTCTGCTCGGTTCTCTTGGTATCGAGACCGTTCTTTTAACCGGTTCACAATCTGCAGCCGATAAACGATCCGCACGGGATTCTCTTGCCAACGGTACTGCAATGCTCGCTGTTGGCACGCAGGCACTGATTTCAGAAAGCACGGAGTTTTTCCGGCTTGGTCTCGTTGTTGCCGATGAGCAGCATCGTTTCGGTGTCGCGCAGCGCGCTGCGCTTCAGGCCAAAGGATCGAGCCCGCATCTGCTTGTTATGTCTGCCACGCCGATTCCGCGCACGTTAGCGCTTATGATGTACGGTGATCTCGACCTGTCTATCGTCGACGAACGGCCTCCCGGAAGGCAGGAGATCGATACTTTTCTTGTTGACGAGAACTATCGTACCCGGTTAAATGCATTTATCCGTAAACACGCTGCGGAAGGCCACCAGATCTATGTGGTCTGCCCTGCTGTAGAAGAAAGTGAAACCATGTCGCTGAAATCTGCGGAAGCATGGGCCGAGGCGCTCCAAAGCAGCGTCTTCCCTGATCTTCGCGTTGGCCTGCTGCACGGGCAAATGAAGGGCGCTGACAAAGATCGGATTATGAAGCAGTTTGCAGCACAGGAATTGGATATTCTTGTCGCAACAACGGTCATCGAAGTTGGTGTTGATGTGCCGAACGCAACATTGATCGTCATCGAAAATGCAGATCGATTCGGCTTATCTCAGCTGCATCAGCTCCGTGGCCGCGTTGGACGTGGCAATGCAAAATCGTACTGCGTACTTGTCTCGTCCAATAAAAATGAGCAGACGAGAGCTCGGTTAAAAGCGTTGTGTAAAACGAACGATGGATTTCAAATTGCAGAGCAGGATCTTGCGCTGCGCGGGCCTGGTGATTTCTTCGGATCAAGGCAGCATGGCCTTCCGGCTTTCAAAATGGCCAACCTTTCCAATGATGTGAGCACACTGCATCAGGCACAGCAGGCATGTGCAGAGTTCCTGCAGGCAGAATGGCTTGATCATGATCCGGAATATCGGCCGCTGCTGCAGCGAATCCGAATGCTCTTTGAACGGACAGACTTTACATTCAACTAATAGGACACCCCCCTTACGCATACTCTGTAGATGAGAACGCGTAAGGGGGATTTATTATGTGTGGAATTGCAGGAGAATTTGATCTGCAGCGGGCATGCAATCCCGGTGCACCGTATTATGACGCCATGTCGCATTCACTTGCCAGGCGTGGTCCGGATCAACACGGAGAATTCTACTCACAAAACTGCGTGCTGCTGCATCGCCGTCTGGCAGTCATCGATCCGGAAAATGGGATTCAGCCAATGACATATGACGGTTTGACGCTGGTATACAACGGCGAACTCTACAATACGCAGGAACTTCGCAGCCAGCTGCAAGCGGTTGGCTACTGTTTTGATACTCATTCAGACTCTGAAGTTATCCTGAAGGCATATCACGCATGGGGAACACAGTGCTGTGCAATGCTCAATGGTATTTTTGCGTTTGCAGTCTATGATTCTGCTCAAAAGGTATTGACGCTTGCTCGTGATCCAATGGGCGTAAAACCGCTTTTTTACGCCGTCAAAGAAAGCTCTGTGATATTTGCTTCAGAAATGAAAGCACTGCTTCAGCATCCGTCTGTATCTCCCGAGGTAACCAAAGAAGGATTGTTTGACCTGATCTTTCTCGGTCCGGGCAGAACTCCCGGTGATGCAATCTTCAAAGGAATCCGGGAGCTTTTGCCGGGCCAGCTTGCAATGTTCTGCACGGATGGGCTGCATCTGGAGCAATACTGGAAGTTAACTGATGCACCCTGCACCGATTCTTTTGACCAGGCTGCAGAGAAGACTCGCATGTTGGTAACGGATGCGATCCGGCGGCAGCTGGTGTCGGATGTTCCGCTCTGTACGTTCCTGTCGGGAGGCCTGGACTCCTCTATTATCTCTGCTGTTGCAAAAAAGGAACTGGGCCAAGTCAGCACCTACTCTGTTGACTATACGGACAATGAACGATATTTTCAGGCAGGGAAATTCCAGCCTAATTCCGACAATGCCTACATACAGATCATGCAGCAATTTCTCATGTCAGATCATCATACCGTCACTCTGAATACATCGGAACTGACCGATGCAGTGTTTGACGCAGTATCGGCCCGGGATCTGCCCGGGATGGCGGATGTCGACGCGTCCATGCTGCTGTTGTGCAAGGCAGTGAAACAAACCCATACCGTTGTACTGTCCGGCGAATGTGCTGACGAAATCTTCGGTGGATACCCCTGGTATCGTGATCCTGATATCCGGGCCTTCAACGGTTTCCCTTGGTCGCAGACAACGGATTATCGAGCCTCATTCCTGCGTCCGGATTTCCTTGGAACATACGATCCGCACGATTATGTGCAGCAGCGCTATCAGGATACTCTTTCCGCGGTTGATGTTCTCCCCGGTACATCCGCGCAGGAAAAACGGATGAAAGAGATGATGGTGTTAAATCTCCGTTGGTTTATGCAAACACTTCTGGACCGAAAGGATCGCATGAGTATGTGGTCCGGACTGGAGATCCGGGTCCCCTTCTGCGACAAACGCATTGTGGAATACCTGTACACCGTTCCATGGGAGTACAAGAACTATAAAGGACGGGAGAAAGGACTTCTTCGGTACGCAATGCGCGACCTGCTTCCAGTTTCGATTATCGAACGCAAAAAGAGTCCGTATCCCAAGACATGGAACCCCAACTACATGGAATCCGTCAGCCGTTTGCTTCGGAGCGAACTCGAAACAGATTCTCCCCTGCTTCAATTTTGCCGGCGCGATGCATTGCTTGGTCTGACAAACGAAAATCGCAGCTTGCCATGGTATGGGCAGCTGATGACCACACCGCAGACGATTGCCTATTTTCTGCAAATCGCAGATTGGATGAGAAAATACAAGATTAGAATTGTTTAATGCGGTAATTTGTTGTAAAATACAGGTTGATCACTGATACAAAGGAGAATTTCGACATGTCTTACGCTGAAATTGCCAATCAACTCCATGGCCCTACGCATAACTGTGCGCAGGCGATGCTTTGCTGCTGCTGTGACAAAATCGGGCTTGACGAAGAAACGGCTTACAAGATCAGTGCTTTCTTCGGCGGCGGCGCACGCAAAGGCGAAATGTGCGGCGCAGTCTCCGGTGCGCTGATGGCCATCGGCATGAAATATGCGGATGAAAATCATCGTACCTGCCAGAAGCCGATGGATTTTCTGGATGCATTCGTGAAAGAATTCGGCACACTCCGCTGCTCTGAGCTGACCGGCGATGATCCGGCTCGTCGTCAGCAGGTCTGCCCTGCTTTCATCAGTTTCTGTGCCAATTTCCTTGAGGATGAATTATGATGGATAAGGTCGTACTGGTAATTATGGACGGCGTCGGCTGCGGCGATCATGGCCCGGGCGACGCCGTAGCCGCGGCAAAAACGCCAACACTTGACCGCATGATGGCAGATTATCCGTGCATTGAGTTAAAAGCGCACGGAACGGCGGTCGGCTTGCCGTCGGATGACGATATGGGAAACTCAGAGGTCGGTCATAACACCCTGGGCTGCGGGCAGATTTACGCTCAGGGTGCGCAGCTTGTTAATTCATCGATCGAATCCGGTCGGTTATTTGAAGGAGAAACATGGAAGCTGCTTGTCCGGAATTGCATTGAGAAGCAGAAAACACTCCATTTTTTGGGTCTGCTTTCTGACGGCAACGTCCATTCAAACATCTCGCATCTTTTGGCAATGCTCCGACATGCAAAAACAGACGGTGTCCGCACTGTCCGGTGCCACATTCTGCTCGATGGCAGAGATGTTCCTGCCACATCTGCTCTGGAATATATTGAGATGCTGGAGTCTTGTCTTGATTCGCTGCGAAGCGAAACCTTCGACTGTGCGATCGCTTCCGGCGGCGGCCGAATGCAGATCACAATGGATCGCTACGAAGCGGACTGGGCAATGGTCCAGCGCGGCTGGGATGTTCATGTCTGCGCAAATGGACGGATGTTCCCGGATGCAGCCTCCGCCGTTGAAGCCTACCGCGCAGAACTCGGATGTATCGATCAGGATCTTCCCGGCTTTGTCATTGGACGCGAAGGTGCTGCAATTGGTCCAATTATAAATGGCGACAGTGTGATCCTGTTTAACTTCCGCGGCGACCGTGCATTAGAGATCTCTCAGGCGTTTGACCATGTCAACTTTGATAGGTTTGACTGTGGCATCAATTTTCATGTTTTGTTCGCCGGGATGCTGGAGTATGACAGCGATCTGCATATTCCTTCGCATTATCTGGTTTCGCCTCCGGAGATCCGCAATACACTGACAGAGCATTTGAGTGCGCATAATATTCGCGAATTTGCCGTGTCTGAGACACAGAAGTTTGGACATGTCACCTACTTCTGGAACGGAAACCGAAGCGGAAAAATCTCGGACGAGCTGGAAACTTACGTAGAGATCCCCTCTGATATCATTCCTTTCGACCAAAAGCCGGAAATGAAAGCGGAAGAAATCACACAAGTTCTTATTGATGCAATGGCATCGGGTGAGTATGATTTTCTGCGCTGCAACTTCCCGAATGGTGATATGGTCGGTCATACAGGCGTTCTGCCTGCAGTGATCAGCGCAGTTGAGACGGTCGATGCATCGCTTGCCCGCATTGAGGACGCAGCAAAGCGGTATGGTTACACACTTCTGGTCACTGCAGACCACGGCAACAGCGATCAAATGCTGGAAAAAGATAAGAAAGGGAATCTCAGTATTCGTACTGCTCATTCTCTCAATTCCGTCCCCTTCCTTCTTGTCAACGCAGATCCGGCATATACTCTTACCGACGAAAACAGTGGTTTGGCGAATGTTGCAGCCACTATTTCGGAGCTTTTGGGTATAAAAGCGCACAATTTGTGGCATAAAAGCCTGCTAAAGCACAAATAAAGCTTGTGTTTTAGAGCATTATCGGTTAAAATAATAAGAAGATTTTTTTAGGAGGTCATGCTCTATGATGCGTCTGCATAACGAAAAGGGCGACATCTCTGTCAGCACCAGCGTCTATACGAATATCGCGGGCGCCGCTGCTACGAACTGCTTCGGCGTCAAAGGCATGGCTGTTCGGTCAATGACCGACGGTCTCGTGCATCTGCTGCGTAAAGAAGCCATGAGCAAGGGTGTTCGCGTTACTTTCCTCGAAGATAACGCTATTGCGATCGATCTTCATATCATTATTGACCAGGGCGTCAATATCACTGCGCTTGGCAGCTCGATTATCAACGAGGTGCGCTATGTCGTAGAAAAATCGACCGGCACGGAAGTTCGTGAGGTCAATATCTTTGTCGACTCTATTATGGCCGGCTGACTTGCGGATTTCCGCACACGGAGGTGTAATTCATGATCCAGACCATTGACGGCGCATTGTTGAAGCAAATGCTTATCAACGGCGCTGCTTCTGTGGAGCTGTACAAACAGCAAATCAACGAACTTAACGTTTTCCCTGTCCCGGATGGTGATACCGGGACAAATATGAGCATGACGCTCAGCGCGGCTTCCAACGAGCTGCGTAAATCCAATGAAACCGAACTCGGTAAGGTTGCACAGATCGCTGCATCTGCGATGCTTCGGGGTGCCCGCGGCAACTCCGGCGTTATCACGTCTCTTCTGTTCCGCGGTATCGCCAAGCACCTGAAAGGCTTTACCGAAATGAATGCTTCGGATCTGGCTGCAGCGCTCGCCGAAGGCGTCCGCGCTGCCTACAAAGCGGTTATGAAGCCTGCCGAAGGAACCATTCTGACGGTTTCCCGCGTGACGGCCGAGCGAGCTGCTGCGGATGCTGCTCCCACAGACGATTTGGATGCAATGCTCGTTTTCATGATCACCGAAGCCAACACCGCGCTGGCCGAAACCGTTAACCAGAACCCGGTTCTGAAAAAAGCCGGCGTGGTTGACGCCGGTGGTCTCGGCTTTGTCAGACTGCTTGAAGGTATGCTTGCTGCTGTCCGCGGCGAAATGATCGAAGTCAGCGAGAGCGATGTTTCCGAGATCAAGGAGCAGGCTGATTTTGCTGAGTTTGCAACGGAAGATATCATTTTCACGTACTGCACGGAATTTATCATCTCCCGCGAAAACAACAAGTCTCCGGAACTTCTCCGAAGCTTCCTGACGGGTCTTGGTGACAGCCTCGTCCTCGTCGATGACGAAGAGATTATCAAGGTTCACGTCCATACCAATAACCCGGGCAAGGCGATTGAAGAAGCACTCACCTTTGGCAGTTTGGTAACGGTTAAGATTGAGAATATGAAACTGCAGCACACCGGCAAGGTTCTTGAAGAAGCTTCCCCTGCTGCTGCACCGGCTGAACCGGAGATAGCTCCGGCCGAAAAAGAAGTTGGCGTCGTTTCCGTATGCGTCGGTCCGGGTCTGGAATCGCTGTTCTATGATCTTGGTGTCGACGGTCTGATCGAGGGCGGCCAGACCATGAATCCGTCTACAGAGGATATTCTCAAACAGATCAACCGCACTCCGGCCAATACCGTTCTGGTTCTGCCGAACAACAAGAACATTATCATGGCCGCTCAGCAGGCCGGTCCTCTGACGGAAAAGAATGTGGTCGTCATTCCGACCGGCTCTGTCCCCGAAGGCGTCGCCGCCATGCTGAATTTTGATCCGGATGCAGAGCTCGGAGCGTTGATTGAAACCATGACGACTGCTGCGCAGAATGTCGAGACCATACAGATCACTTATGCGGCGCGAGATTCCGACTTTGACGGCGCGCAGATCCACGAAGGTGATTACATCGCCTTCAGCGGCAAGAAGCTTCTTGGTGACGAAGTCAATGAGGACGCGCTCGTCCGCTGCGTTGCAGCCTATGCCGCAGAACAGGACAAGGAGTTTATCACCATCTATTACGGCGCGGACATCGACGAAGCCCATGCGGAAGCCGCACTGCAGATGTTCAATGAAGCTTGCCCGAACAGTGAAGTTACACTGGTCAATGGCGGTCAGCCGGTATATTACTATCTGATCTCCCTGGAGTAATTCCACTTCCACTAAAAAAATAGCGCGCAGAGGCAAAAGCCTCTGCGCGTTTCCTTTTACAATCAGCCGCCGAATCCATTTCCGCCATAACCGTAATCATAGCCATAACCGGGCATCGACGGCATCTCACCGCTCTGTGATCCGCTTCCCGGAATCGTCTGCGTTGACTCTTCCATCGTAGATGAAGTCGTAGTATCTGCAGGCTTCTCATCGAAGGTGATTGTCAAATCCTTGTATGCTCCGCTCTGGAAGACTGTAATAGAAACTGTATCCCCAGCTTCGTAATCGCGGAGTGCCGAAACAAGATCGGAATAACAGGTAATCTGTCGATCACCGATCGCAGTCACGATATCGCCGGCAATGATACCAGCATTATCCGCCGCACCGCCTTCCACCACGGAGTAGATATAGGCGCCCTCCGGAAGGTTATACATTGAGGAATTCGCCATATCGGTAACGCTGACGCCCATATACGGACGACCCACAACACGGCCGTACATTTTCAGATCGTTGACGATATCCATGACATCGTTGATCGGAATGATAAAACCAAGGCCCTCAATCTCATCACTGGCATATTTCGCAGTTGTAATGCCAATGACATTTCCAGCCATGTCAAACAGCGGGCCGCCGGAGTTACCGGGGTTGATTGCCGCATCCGTCTGGAACATATTAATCGGAGCGCCATCTGTGTTGATCTCGCGGTCCAGTGCGCTGACGTATCCAACCGTTAAGGTAAACGCCAGTTCACCAAGCGGATTGCCGATCGCACAGACCTGCTCGCCCACCCGAATCAGGTCAGAATCACCAATAGAGACGCTGTTCAGGCCGGAAGCCTCAATTTTTAAGAGCGCCACATCATTGCTGGAATCATATCCAACAACAGAAGCATCATAGTTGGTGCCATCATAAAGTGTAACAGTGATGTGCGTTCCGTCTTCAATTACGTGATAATTCGTTACAACGTACCCATCTTCTGTGATCAGGAAGCCGCTGCCGGAGCTGGCTGAAGACGAAACCTGACCAAAAACGTTGGTGACAGTCGACTCGACAGAGATGGAAACAACTGCATCAACGTAGTTCGAGTAGACCTCACTCGGGGTCATGTTCTTTTCTCCGCTGTTGCTTTTGGTATTCAGCGGCGTAGAGTCGACCACCACCGGAGCTGTGGCCGACGCAGCCCCCTGCGTCGCGGCATTGTCTGTTTCATACGACATGGTATGCGTAACCGATGCCTTATCCTCTTTGTTGAGATATGACGCTGCAATCATACCTCCGCCGACACCGGCAATAACCGCAACCGCAAGGATCAGTGCGGTAATCTTCACTGCACTCGGACACTTTTTACGTTTTTTCTTCTGCTGTTCCGGCTCATTGCCGGAGTATTCTGAAAAGTCATTGTAGTTGAACTGCTGTTCCACGACTCATCACTCCTTATTGCTATCTTATGACTAAAGAATAACTGTTATTTATGAATGAATTATGACCATAGAGAAAACGAAATAAAAACAATACCTGTATTAACTGTTTAGTATTTCCGATAACTTGTTGGAAATATCGCGAAAATCATGAAATAATCCATCAAACATTCCAAGCCGATAAAGCTCGATTCCCATCATGCAAAAAACCGGTGCAAGAATCATGCCAAGTACACCGCCAAGACGCATGCCGACATAAATACAGATCAGAGAAAGAAGCGGAGACAGACCGGTCTGCCCTCCGAGCACACGCGGTTCTGCCAGCTTTCGAAGTAAAAACAAGACGCCCGAAAGAATAAGCAGCGCAAATGCTTTTGTATATGTTCCGGTAAAGAGCAGCACAACCGCCCACGGAATCAGAATCGTTCCGCTGCCGAAAATCGGAATAAAGTCTACAATGCAAATCAAAACAGCAATCAGAAAAGCAAACGGCTGTCCGAGCGCAAGCAAAACAATAAAACAGATCAACGCAACTGCAGCCGACAAAATCAGCTGTGCCTTAAAATATCCTCCGATTGCCATTGCCGCGGCCGTTTGGATTTTCTTCAAACCGGATTTTATTTCATCCGGAAGCACACGATCCATCCATCCGCGGATACGTCCCAAATCATTCATAAAATAGAACGAAGAAAGAACAAAAACTGCAGCTGTAATCACAATATTCGCTGATACTGTGATAACACTTCCTGCACCTTCCAGAACAGGAGGTTCCCAAGCAGTGATCCATTGGGTTAATTTTTCAAGGCCAAGCCGAATTCCGCTCTGCAGGCTCTCTTCATACCCGGAACGAATCCCCAGTTTTGCAGCAAGTTCATCGATGGTCTTCTGCAAACTGATCAAAAATGATGAAATATAGTCCGGCCAGTCACGAAGAAATAACCTGACCTGATCATATATAAAATATATCAGAAGTGCAAGAAGAGCACACACGATACCGACTACAACAGTGGTGGAGATAATGGCCCAGATTTTACGCGTTCCGCCAAAAATCTTTTGCATCATACGGATAATCGGATTAACCAAAATCGCAAACAGATAAGCACATATAAAAGGAAGCAGAATGGAAAATAAGATATCGTGATACGCAAAAAGAAGGGCTATCACTGCTGCCAGCGCAGCAATCCGAATCGCCATTCTTCCGCATAACGCTTTCAAATCTCCGGAACGAACCTCATTCATCGATAAATACCCCCCTCCTTTCGATGTGTAATTTCAATATAAACCATTATTCTTAAAAAATCTACTGAAATAATAAAATGGATTGTAAAATGATTGTTGACAATTTCATTTTTTTCATGTAA
>CAZUKJ010000013.1:10256-17466 GCA_964620855.1 uncultured Oscillospiraceae bacterium | reverse complement strand
GCGCCGTGACCGTCCATATACTTGGTGGTCGAGTGCGTGACGATATCGGCGCCCCATTCAAACGGACGGCAGTTGACCGGTGTGGCAAAGGTGTTGTCAATGATCAGCGGAACGCCGTGCGCGTGCGCGGCGGCGGCAAAGCGCTCAATGTCGAGCACGGTGAGAGCCGGGTTGGCGATGGTCTCGCCGAAGACGGCTTTGGTGTTCGGCTGGAACGCAGCTTCGAGCTCTTCGTCGGAGCAGTCGGGGCTGACGAATGTGAATTCAACGCCCATCTTCTTCATGGTGACGGCGAACAGGTTGTACGTGCCGCCATAGATGGTGGAAGAGGCGACCACATGATCGCCGCAGTTGGCGATGTTGAACACAGCGTAGAAGTTGGCAGCCTGGCCGGAGGAGGTCAGCATGGCGGCAGTGCCGCCTTCCATATCGCAGATCTTGGCGGCAACGGAGTCGTTGGTGGGGTTCTGAAGGCGGGTGTAGAAGTAACCGCTGGCCTCCAGGTCAAACAGCTTGCCCATATCCTCGCTGGTGGCGTATTTGAATGTGGTGGACTGGATAATGGGGATCTGGCGGGGCTCGCCGTTTCCGGGGGTGTAACCGCCCTGGACACACTTGGTATTGATCTTGTACTGGCTCATGTGAACTGCTCCCTTCGGTGTGCGGCGATAACAAAAAATACCGCCCCAGGCAAACTGCTTGAGACGGCGCGCTTGATCGCTGCCTGTGTTTGCTTTGCAATTTAAAAACATTGTATGCAAACAGGCGGCGAATGTCAAGCATAATCCCCGCTGCGGCGTGCGGCCTTTCGCCGGAAAAACGGGAAAAAACAGCCCGTCGCGGCAGAGGATGCTCCCTGCCGCGACGGCGATGAGAATTCAGTATCCGAAATCGATCACGGTCGCCTCGGCGTCATAATAGTATTCGACGGACGATTCTTTGTTGTCGTAAGACTCTGTGGTGAGCGTTTCGAGCACCGCAAGGGTGTTGTGCATGTTGCTGGTGATGTAGATGTAGCTCCAGTAGGAGCTGACCTCATCTTCGTAGTTGGAACGGCTGCCGTAGACCGACTGGTCGTAGGGCAGGCGGTAGTAGCGAAGCTCAATACCGAAGAGGATGTCGTAGTCGTAGGAGCCGCCGTAGCGATACTCAAACGAGCTGTTGCCTTCGGCAAAGTCGCGCAGGAGCGCTTCGTAGATGCGCGCAGCATCTTCGGCCTGACCGTCGATCTCGTAGTAGCCCACGTCAGTGTGGGAACTGACATAGACCCACTCAAGTTGGTCGAGCGACTCCATCGCGCCGAACGCGTCGGCGATCAGTACCTCCTCCCGATTGACCCAGGATTTAAGCAGCTCATACTCTTCAGTGTTTCGGTTGACGGAATACGATCTGGAGAGCGCCTTTCCGGACTTGAGCTCATAGGTCAGCGTCAGATAGACGTCTTCGCCCTTGCGGTCGCCGTTGATGATGGCTCTGTGCAGGGCGCTTGCGTCGGCATAGTCTGCCTCAACGTTGTCGACCACGCCGCTGATCACAACAGAGTTGACGTCATCTGCGTCAGGAATACGGCGTTCATAGCCAAACAGATCGAGGTCAACACAGATCAGAACGGCCAGCGCGCAGACAATGACGGTGGCATAGGTGGTAAACGAACGCTTTGAGAACACGCGGAACGATTTTTTCAGCAGCATTTCTGCGCCGAAAAAGCCGATCAGCCCCCAGATTGCGATCAGAATGAGTGTGAGAACAAAGTTCGGGTTCGAGTAGAAGTAGGCGTCCTGCACGAACATGGTCATCAGCACCGCAAAGCAGAGCGTCACGCCGATCCGGAACACCGGCTTGAGCCAATGGAAGGCGATGACATCGCCGGCAGCTTCTGCCGGACGCTTCCGGAAGGCGGCCAGTGCAGCGCCTGCAAGCCCGACTCCCACGCCGGCATAGACGGCGTAATACCAAAAGTTCTTGATGCCGATGGTAAAGCTGTAGTATGTACCGTCGATCCATTCGCTGCTGTAGATGCGGCTGCAGCCGTCGGTCAATTGCACCATCGGTGTGAACCAGCGCACCCAGTCGGTCAGCGAATTGCTGTAGTTCATGCCGAACACGAAGGTTTCGAAAAGATGCATGAGCAGGTAGTAGATGCCTGCGGTCAGGAAGTTGAGGATCAGGAAGAATACCGGCATGGCGACGATGTTGCCGGTTGCAACGGCGCAGAGTGTTGCCAGCGAGAAGAACAGCAGCGAGGCGGCCGCGCCGGCGCCGAAAAATGTCAGCAGGCTCGGCAGGTGGACGCATCCGAATGCCAGTTCCACGAGCAGCGTCAGCACCAGGTTGATCGCCAGCGGAAGGATGCAGACGGTCAGACCGGCCAGATAATTTGTCAGGAACAGACCCTCTCGCCGAAGCGGCAGGGCAAAGTGGCAGTTGGCGCTGCGGGCGGTGAACAACCAGTTCCAGACGAAAACACCGGTCACACAGGCGATGATCGCGCTGATGATGGCATAGCCGTCAAGCGTCAGATCGTAGACGTAATCCATCGCGAAGTACGCCGGATTGAGCTGGATCAGCCGGCGGGAGCCGTAGGCGAGATCCTGCCACAGGGGAGCCGGAAGTACGAAGAAGTACAAGAGTGCACAGGCCACCCAGATCGGCCACAGGCGCAGTACCGTTCGCCGGTAGAGCGGCGTGTTAAAGCAGTATGTCTTTGACCGCATAGTTTTCGCCTCCCAGTTCGTAAATAAAGATCTCTTCGAGTGTCAGCGGGAGCGCCTCCATGTAGACGGGGCCGAGCGGAGCAAATTTTGCTTCGACCTCTTCGGCGCTGCCGCGCACGATCAGTGTGTGCAGCCGGCCGGCGTTGGATTCGTGCAGGATGGATGCCGAAGCCGGCCATTCGGGCAGATCATGATCGAAGACCAGCTGCAGCTTGGTTACGCCGCCCTGCAGCTCCGTCAGGCTGCGCTGCAAAATGATATTGCCTTTGTGCATGACGCCGACATGATCGCAGACGTCTTCGAGCTCACGCAGATTGTGGCTGGAAACGAGCACGGTTGTGCCGTATTCGGCAACGTCGCCGAGCAGAATCGACCAGACCTGGCGGCGCATGACGGGGTCAAGGCCGTCGACCGGCTCGTCGAGCACGAGAACATCCGGCTTGCAGCACATTGCCAGCCAGAATGCAGACTGCTTCTGCATGCCCTTGGACAGGCGGCGAAGCGGCGTTTTCTCGTCGACCGTGGCGAAAATGTCCCGCAGGGCTTCGTAGCGCATCATATCAAAATTCGGATACAGGCCGCGGTAGAATTTCATCATATCGCGGGTGTTGGCCGACAGATAGTAAAACAGCTCGTCCGGGATCGACGCGACACGGCCCTTAAGCGCCGCGTTTTCCCATACCGGCTGGCCGTCAATTCGGATCGTGCCGTAGTCCGGCCTGTAGATGCCGGTCAGACAGCGGATCAGTGTGGATTTGCCGGCACCGTTCGGGCCGACGAGTCCGTAGACTGCGCCGCGGGGAGCGTGCAGGTCTGCCGCATCCAAGGCGGCAAAACCATCAAAGGTCTTTCTCAGCCCCTGAATTTCAATCATGGTTACCATCCTTTCTTTCCAGTTTGGCACAGAGCTCTGTGCGGGTCATGCCGAGCCGTTCCAGCTCCTGTGCGAGCTGCTCCATCTGGTCGAGCAGCTGCGTCTGGCGCTCTTTGGCCGCGTTGCACCAGTCGGCGCAGAACGCGCCGCGGCCGGCGGCGGTGTAAATGTACCCCTCGTGCTCCAACTCGCGGTAGGCGCGCTGGATGGTGTTCGGATTGATCGAGAGCTGGGCAGCCAGCTCGCGGACAGACGGCAGCTTTTCATCCGGACGGATGGCGCCGGTGACAATCACGGTGCGAAGCCCGTCTTTGATCTGTTCGTAAATCGGAACGCCGGAACGCGGGTTGATCGGGATCATAGTGCGTCACCCTTTCAAAACGTATTAACTGTACTATTTGTTCTAGTACAGTTAATATAACAGGGGTTTGGATTCCTGTCAAGTGTGCTGAAAGAAAAAATATGCCGGACTGCTTTCGGCAGTCCGGCATAATACGGAGATATGGACTTGATCAGGAGACGAGGCTGTACTTTTCTGCGAAGTGCAGATAGTTCTCGCGGAATGCGGGGCTCTCGAGGCGGATGCCCTTGGTGTACTCATGCAGGCCCATCGAAGCATGGGACATTTCAATGATGCAGCCGGCGATGTTCGAGCAGTGGTCGGAGACGCGTTCAAGGTTGTTGAGCATATCAGACCATACAAAGCCGAGCTCAATGGTGCACTCGCCCTTCTGCAGACGAAGGATGTGACGGTTGCGAAGCTGGTCACGCAGCGTGTCGATCACCTTTTCCAGCGGCTCGACCAACGAGGCAGCCTGCATGTCGTTTTCGGTGTAGGCCTTGAGGGTGAGCGAGAGGATCTCGCTGACTGCGCCGGACATGACGTCCATCTCGCGGCGGGCGGTGTCGGAGAAGGTGATCTGCTTGCTCTGCATCTCCTCAATGGACTCGACAATATTGACCGCATGGTCGGAAATGCGCTCAAAGTCGCCGATCAGGTGCAGCAGCTTGGCCGACTCGTTGCTGTCGCTTTCGGTGAGCGAGAGCGCGCTGAGCTTGACAAGGTAGGTGCCAAGCATATCTTCAAACTTGTCGACCTGATCTTCCTGATAGCGGATGGTCGCGGCAGCGCCGGAGTCATACTGCTTGACGATACCGAGCGAGGCCTGCAGCGCATTGATCGAGTCGTGCGCCATCGCGGTGACGACGTCGCGGCAGCGGTCGAGCGCAATGGTCGGGGTTGCGAGCAGACGCTCGTCGAGCACGTTGGTATGCTCGGCGGTCTTTGCGTCACGGACAGTCAGGCAGGCGAGCTTTTCAAGCACACCGCCCATCGGCAGCAGCAGGACGGTGCAGCCGAGCTTGAAGACCGTGTTGATGATCGCAATGTAGAACTGGTCGACAGGCATGTCGATGAACGAGAAGTGGAAGATGGCATTTGCTCCGTAGAACACGATCAGCCAGGCTGCAGTGCCGATGATGTTAAAGTAGAGGTGGACAAACGCAGCGCGGCGGGCGTTGCGCGTTGCACCGATCGACGAGAGCATGGCCGTCACGCAGGTGCCGATGCCCATACCCATGATGATCGGGAAAGCGCTGCCGAAGGTGACTGCGCCGGTGGCGGAGAGCGCCTGCAGAATACCGACGGCGGCAGACGACGACTGGATGATCATCGTCAGCACCAGACCGGCCAGAACGCCGAGCACCGGGTTGGAGAACATCAGGAGGATCTGCTGGAACTCCGGCACATTGCGCAGACCGGCGACGGCGTCGGACATCGTCTCCATACCGAACATCAGCGTGGCAAAGCCGAGCAGGATCAGGCCGGTATCCTTCTTCTTGTCCGACTTGCAGAACATATAGAAGATGATGCCGATGAGCGCGAGGATCGGCGTGAAAGAAGACGGCTTGAGCATGGTCAGAATGAAGTTCGAACCCTCGATGGCAGTCATACTGATCAGCCATGCGGTGATGGTCGTTCCGACATTGGCGCCGCAGATGACGCCAACGGACTGGTGCAGGGTCATCAGGCCGGAGTTGACAAAGCCGACGACCATAACGGTGGTGGCCGACGACGACTGGATGACGGCGGTAACGCCCAGACCCATCAGGAAACCGACAAAACGGTTGCTGGTCAGTTTGCTGAGAATGGTTCTGAGGCTGCTGCCGGCGCGCTTCTCCAGACCGGTTCCCATCAGGTTCATGCCGAACAGGAACAGACAAAGACCGCCGATCAGCGTCAGAATGTCGAAAAAGTCCATAAAAATATCCTCCGATGCATCATAAGTAAAAATGTAAACCGGGAATTTACATTCATTTTACAATACACCGGAGGAAAACGCCAGTGGGGTAATGTTAAATTTGCGTAAAGTGCGCGGAAAATGTCGGTTAAACTGACTTGTGCATGCCGGTAATGGAGTATTCGACCCACTCGGCGATGTTGGTGGCGTGGTCGCCGATGCGCTCAAAGTACTTGGCGATCATCAGCAGGTCGAGATACAACTCGCCATTGGCCTCCGCGTCCGTGGCGATCAGCGCGATCAGCTCGGACTTGACCTCGGAGAATAGATGGTCGACCACATCGTCGTATTCCATGACGGCATAGGCCAGATCGAGATCCTTGCGAACGAAGGAGTTGACGCTGTCGGTGACCATTTTGATCGTCTCTCTGGCCATCTGCTTGAGCTGAACCTTATGGCGCAGCGGACTGCCCTTGATGAACGCGGTCAGCTCAGCAATGTCAGAGGCCTGATCACCGATGCGCTCCATGTCGGAGATCATCTTCAGTGCCGAGGAGATCGTGCGCAGGTCGCGCGCGACCGGCTGCTGCTGCAGAAGCAGCTTCATGCAAAGGTTCTCGATCTCTCGCTCGGCACGGTCGATCTCGCTGTCGACCTCGAACACGCGGCTGCGCAGCTCGGACAGCTGTGATTCAACCTCCTGCGGGTTGCCGATCAAGGTCTCGTAGTCGGTCAGGGTCTGGACGGAAAGGGCAATGGCTTCCTCGCAGAGGGAGCCCATGGTGATCAGCTCACGGTTGAGCTGCTCAAGCTGTTCGTCGAAACGGTTTCTCATTATCCGAACCTCCCGGTGATGTAGTCTTCGGTGCGCTGATCCTGCGGCACGGAGAACAGTTCGTCGGTGCTGCTGTACTCGACCATTTCGCCGAGCAGGAAAAACGCGGTCTTATCGGAAATACGCACAGCCTGCTGCATGTTATGCGTGACGATAACGATGGTGTAGCGGTCTTTGAGTTCGACGGCCAGATCTTCAATCCGGGATGTGGAGATCGGATCGAGTGCGCTTGTCGGCTCGTCCATGAGCAGGATCTCCGGCTCAACGGCAAGGGCACGCGCGATGCAAAGCCGCTGCTGCTGGCCGCCGGACAGACCGAGTGCGCTGGATTTCAGCCGGTCTTTGACTTCGTCCCAGATGGCGGCACCGCGCAGGGAGTTTTCCACAATCTCATCGAGTACGACCTTGTTGCGGATGCCGTGAGTGCGCGGACCGTAGGCGATGTTGTCGTAGATGCTCATGGGAAAGGGATTGGCCTTCTGGAACACCATGCCGATCTGCTTGCGCAGCTGTGTGATGTTGACGCCCGGCGCGTAAATGTTTTCGC
>CAZUKJ010000013.1:0-10246 GCA_964620855.1 uncultured Oscillospiraceae bacterium | reverse complement strand
GGACTTGCCGCAGCCGGACGGACCGATCAGTGCTGTGATGCTGTTCGGCGCGATGTCCATGGTAATATGTTTCAGCGCGTGATGTGCGCCGTAGTATAAGTTCAGATCCCGGACCTGAACAATCGATTCATCATGCATTTCAGCGTACTCCTGTCTTGGATTTGGTCAGTTTTTTGCCCACCAGACGGGCGGCAAGGTTAATTACAAACGTCACAATGAGAAGGACGATGGCTACGGTGAAGGCCAGATCGTAGTTGGCTCGCTCTTTGGCGTAGACATACAGCGCAATGGTCAGCGTCGCGCCGGAACTCTTCGTCAGACCCTTCCAGGTGTTTGAGGCGCTGGTCAGGTCGAAAAAGTCCTGCATATTCGTACCGAGGCCTGCGGTAAACATCAAAACGGCACTTTCGCCGACGATGCGGCCGATGGCAAGGATGCAGCCGGTCACGATGCCGTCGATCGTACACGGCAGTACGATCGTGCGGATGACGTGCCATTTGCCTGCGCCCAGAGCCAGCGCGCCTTCGCGGTAGCCCTGCGGAACGGTGCGCAGCGATTCCTGTGTGGTGCGGATGATTGTCGGCAGTGTCATCATGACGAGTGTCAGCGAACCGGCCAGCAGTGTTTTTCCGAGGCCCAGAAATTCGCAGAAGAACAGCACGCCGACGAGCGCGTAGAGGATGCTCGGGATACCGGCGAGGATCTCGTTTGCAAACTCGATAACGGAGACCAGACGGTGACCCGCTGCATACTCCGTCAGATAGATCGCGGCGCCGACGCCGAGCGGAAGAATGAACAGAAGCGTCACGACGATGACATAAATGGTATTTTTAATCGCGGGAAGAATCCCTTCTGTGCCGCGCAGGACACTCTCCTGCGAGACGAGAAACTCCCAACTCAGGTTTGGCAGGCCGCGATAGAAGATGTAGCCGATCAGGAAGACCAGCAGTGCGCAGATGATTCCGGCTGCTGCGATGAGCAAAGTGCGCATCAGCACATCGTAGAGTCTGCGGCGCAGCGGCAGACTGCGCAGAATACTGTGGGAAGCGGTTGGCTGCTTTTTCATATTACGACTCCTTGCTGCGCTTCAATAAGAGGTTCAACATCACGTTGATCAGCATGATAAACAGAAACAGAACCAGGCCGATGGAGAACAGCGCCTGACGCTGCAGCGTACCGACGCCGGCGTAACTCATCTCGCTGGCGATGGCCGTGGTGAGGAATTTGACGCTCGAGAACAGCGACGGCATATTGGCAACATTGCCTGCGACCATCAGAATGGCCATCGCTTCGCCAATGGCACGGCCAACGCCGAGCACGACGGCAGCTGCGATGCCGCTTCTGGCGGCTTTGGTGCTGACACGGAACCAGGTTTCCGTCTGTGTTGCGCCGAGGGCCAGACTGGCCTGCTCGTATTCCTCCGGTACGGCCTGCAGTGCCGTCTGCGAGACGGAGATGATCGATGGAAGAATCATAACGGCCAGAACAATGATGGCAGCGAACAGGCTGTCACCGGCGACGAGATCGAATGTATTTTTGACCCACGGTACGAGCACGATCATACCGACAAGACCGTAGACGACCGAGGGAATGCCGGCCAGCAGGTCGACAACGGTGCCGATCACATCTGCAAGCTTCTTCGGCGCGGCTTTGGCCAGAAATACCGCCATCAAGAATCCCAGCGGCACACCGATGAGAATCGCGCCCGCCGTGCCGTAGATCGAGGTGAGGATGAACGGCAGAATACCAAACTGCGGATCGGTCGCGCTGGCAGAGGCCCATTCGGTGCCGAACAGGAACTGGATCAGGCCGATCTCACAGATGGCCGGAAGACCGGAGATAATAAGGTAGACGGTGATCAGAAGAACAAATGCAATCGCAATGAAACCGCAGATCGTAAAAAGCAGCTTCATCAGAAATTCCACGGTGTTCTTCAGATGCTGTGCACTGCGCTTGTTTTCGGATTCGGTTGGCAAAGGGATTCCTCCTTTCGGGCAAAACGCCCCAAAACAGGCCCTGTGCGGGCCTGCTTCAGGTTGCGTGATAATCAGAGTGTGATTAGCCGTTGGCGGAGACGGCGCCTGCAATGGCGATGATCTCAGCGGCTTCCGGGCTCATGGCGTAGTCAAGGAAGGCCTGCGCGGCTTCGCTCAGTTCAGCACCGTCTTTTGTAACCATCACGAACGGACGCTGGATGGCGTAAGAGCCGTCTTTCACAGTCTGTTCGCTGCAGGCGACGCCGCCGACGCTGACTGCTTTGACGCTTTCAGAGACAGAGGAGAGGGATGCGTAACCGATCGCATTGGCGTTGCCGGAGACGCTGCCGATAATATCGCCGGTGGAGCTGTATTCGTTGGTGTAGACACAGTTGTCCGTGACGCCGACAATCTCTTCAAAGGCACTGCGTGTGCCGGAGCCGGCCTCACGGCCGTAGATGGCGATTTCGAGATCCTCGCCGCCAAGCTCGGACCAGTTGGTGATCTCGCCGGTGAAGATCGCGGCGATCTGCTCGACGGTCAGATCGTTGACCGGATTGCTCGGGTTGATGACGACGGCGACGCCGTCGAGGGCAACGATATTGGCGACTGCGCCGTTTTCGACCTCGGAGTCCTTCAGGTCACGGCTGGACAGGCCAAGATCGGCAGTGCCGCTGACGGCAGCCTCAATACCCGAGCCGGAGCCGGTGCCGGAGTAGTTAACGGTGACATCCGGGTTGACTTCCATGAATGCCTCGGCAAGCGCCTTGATGACCTTTTCCATGGAAGTCGAGCCGTCGGTGTTGACGACGCCCGACAAGGTGGTGTCTGTATTGGAAGTGTTGTTGGTGGCTGCAGTGGTGTCATCGGAACTGCCGCAAGCGGTCAGCATGACGAGGAGGGTGGCGGCAGCCAGAGCGGCGGCCAGAATTTTCTTGAGAAGTTTCATCTTGTTGTTCTCCTTTATTTTCAGATTTTTGGTTACAGTCCAAAGTATAGTTTGCGCGTGTTAAGGTCAAAACCATACGCCCGTTAATTCAATGTAAAATAATTTGCGGGAATGTAAGCAAACGTAAAAAAGCCCCAGCGCACCGTATTGTCGGTGCGCTGGGGGTATGGGAATGGAAGGATGGAAAATCAAAACAGAAGTGTGATGGTGGTGCCGACGCCTTCTTCGCTCTCGAGAGAGAGCTGCGCGTCGTGGTAGAGCGCGCCGTGCTTGACGATCGAAAGACCGAGTCCGGTGCCGCCGATCTGCTTGGAATGGCTTTTATCTACACGGTAGAACCGCTCAAAAACACGGGACTGGTGTGCTTGCGGGATGCCGATGCCGGTGTCGGAGACCCGCAGCATGACGTGATTGGTGGGCGTTTGCGTAACCGAGACGGTGACGCGGCCGTTTTCACGGTTGTATTTGATTGCGTTGTCGCAGAGGTTGCAGATCGTCTCGTCAAGGATTCGGTGCGAGCCGAGCACCTCGGCATGGTCGCCGGTCAGCTCCAGCGTAATGTTGTTTGTTGCTGCGGCAGGCGTCAGGCGCTGCAGCACGTCGCCGGCGAGCGTATAAAGATCGACCGGCTCGCGTTCCGGGATCTGCGTGGCTGCATTTTCGTCCAGACGGGACAGGTTCAGAATGTCCTCGACCAGCGAGATCAGACGGCGGGATTCAGTGTAGATGTCACCGGCAAACTCGCGCATCTGTGCTTCGCCGACCATACCGCTTTTCATCAGTTCGGCAAAGCCGGAGATGGAGGTCAGCGGTGTTTTCAGTTCGTGCGAGACGTTGGCGGTGAACTCTCTGCGCAGTTCATCGCGGTGGACACGCTCGGTCACGTCGAGCACGAGCAGCACAGCGCCGTTGACATGGCCGTTGGTCCAGACCGGATTGCCAAGCAGCTGGTAGCAGCGCTCCGACAGTTCCAGCTGCGCTTCAGTGTGTACTCCGGCCAGTGCGGCGTCGACTGCGTCGCGGAATTCGCGGCTGCGATTGCACTGCAGCACACTTTTCAGATCCTCCGTCGGGGAGAGGCCGAGAATACGCAGGGCGCTGGTATTGTACGAGAGGATGTTTGCGCGGTTGTCGATGAGCAGGAAGCCCTCGCTCATATTCTCGGTGATGGCAGAGAACTGACGCTGGCGGTTGCTGAGTTCGTCAATCTGCTGGTGAATGGTATGGTTCTGCTGGCGGATGCGGGTAAGCAGCGGCGCCAGCTCCTTGTATTCGGGATTGAGCGTCGGATGATCCAGATCCAGCTCGTTGATCGGCTTGGTGATCCGGCGAGCAAGGCGCGAGGCCCAGATGCCTGAGAGGATCGCAGACAGCAGCACGATCCACAGCATGGGGGTGATCATACCGAGCAGCAGCGATACGACCGTATCCTGCACGCAGCTGACACGGATGATATTGCCGTCAGAAAGCCGCTGTGCGCAGTAGAGCGTCTTGGTCAGGAAGATCTGCGAGTAGCGCGTTGCGCGGCCGGAACCGGTTTCCATCGCGTCAAGGATCTCCTGCCGGTCGAGATGGTTTTCCATCGTTGCGGCGTCAGCGGCGCTGTCATAGAGGACGGTGCCGTCGGAGCGAACATATGTCAGACGATTCTGCGCGTTCACCTGTTCCAGATAGGACTCACCAATCAGTTCAATGCCCTGCGCGGCGAGCTGGGCCTCACTGGCCAGCTCGTTATAGACCTGTGCTTCAAAATGGCTGTAGAGCACACCCATAAACAGGACGGCGCAGAGAACGATTACCAAAAGCGCGGTCAGAAACGTGTTTTTGAAAATTTTGCTTGTCATACGCCTGCTCCGATCTTGTAGCCGACGCCGCGGACGGTCTCAATACAGTTGCCTGCTGCGCCGAGTTTCTGGCGCAGTGTGCGGACGTGCACATCCACGGTGCGGCTTTCGCCGTTAAACTCATAACCCCAGACGCGGCCCAGCAGCACATCGCGCGTAAGCACGATTCCCACGTTTTCCAGCAGTGCTGTGAGCAGCTCGTATTCTTTGAGCGTCAGGGCAACCTCGTGCCCGTCGACACAGACCTGATGGCGAGCCGGACAGACGTAGAGCGGACCGACGCGGTACTCCGTCCTGGCAACGGGCTCTCCCGTGCGCCGCAAAACGGCGCGGACGCGCGCAACCAGCTCCATCATACCGAATGGTTTGGCGATGTAGTCGTCAGCGCCGGCGTCAAGACCGACAACCTTGTCGTATTCGGTATCCTTGGCCGTCATCATAATTACGGGGAGTTTTCTGGTGCTCTGCTTTTCGCGCAGCTTTCGCAGCACGGAAAGACCGTCTTCCTCCGGGAGCATGATGTCGAGCAGGACCATCTCGGGAATGGATTCTTCCAGTGCGGCCCAGAATGAAGAAGGGCGATCGAAGCCTTCCGCGTCAAAGCCCTGACTGGCAAGCGTGTAGACGACCAGCTTGCGAATGCTGTCATCGTCTTCGAGTAAGTAGATCATATTGGTCGCCTCCTGTTCTATGATCCAGTATAAGACGCGTGTGTAAAATGGTGAAGCGTATGATTGTAAAAACTGCGTAAAACCGCGGGGAAATTCACCCTTATCATACCGAATCGCGCAGGAAAATGCAATGAATAACAGCGATGAACAGACTTCCGTTTCCTGCCAGAGATGAGAAATAGTTTTTGATCTCAGGTTCATTTTTTCTCCGGTTTGTGGTATACTGTAAAAAGAACCGGTTCACACAACAACTGAATCAGCGCATTTCGTGGCCTCGCCATTTTCATCTGTGGCGCAGGCTGAACAAGACAATCGGGTGAAACTCCCGGACGGTACCGCCGCTGTATGCACCGTGGTCCGTTCCTTCGGCGAAAGCCGGTCACTGGGCGCAGCCCGGGAAGGCGGAACGGATCGTAGGGGGAAGCCCCTGCCGGTGTGAGTCAGAAGACCTACGAGATGCCTCGCCGCTGTTTTGCTTCGCGTAAGGCTGGCAGTGTGTATTTGTGCGCGGAAAAACGGCCGCAGCATCCGAATTGTGGGGATGCTGCGGCTTTTTGCGTTGGAGGAATGTGTCAATGAAGAACAAGAAGCTGTTTCTGGCTCTGACCGCGCTTGTTGTGGTTGCTGCAGTCATGATCGGTATCTATGTCCTGACCCGTCCGGAGACGGAGGAAGGGACAAAAACGATCACGGTAAAAGTCATCCATGGCGACGGCTCGGAGAAAACATTTACCTGCAGTACAGAGCATGATGTTCTCGGTGAAGTGCTCATAGAAGAGGGCCTCGTCGAGGGCGAACTGGGCGAATTTGGCCTGTTTATCTCGGCGGTTGACGGCGAGATGGCCGACTACAATGCCGACGGCGCGTGGTGGGGCGTGTATCACAACGGCGAACTTGCCGTGCTGGGCGCCGATACGCTGCCGATCTCCGATGGCGATGCATTCTCCCTGGTATATACCATTGGCTGGGCAGAACCATAAGCTCCGGATTTCCGAGCTGGCGCTGTACGCGGTTTTAGGGGCAGTCACCTTCGGCGCAAAGTTTGCGATGATGGCGCTGCCGAATATTGAACCGGTTTCTCTGCTGGTCATGTTGTACGCCGTGACCTTTGGAAGGAAAGCGCTCTATCCGATCTATGTGTACGCAGCCATGGAGATTTTGATCTATGGCTTCAGTCTCTGGAATATCAACTATCTTTATATCTGGCTGATCCTCGCGGGCGTCAGCTGGCTGCTGCGGGATATGCAGTCCGCGCTGGGTTGGGCGATCGTCTCCGGTGCATTCGGACTGCTGTTCGGTGCGCTGTGCGCCCCGGTCTATGTGGTGACGGGCGGACTGGAGTTCGCCATGAGCTGGTGGATCGCGGGCATCCCGTATGACCTGCTGCACTGCGCGGCCAACTTTGTGATCGCGCTGGTGCTTTTCAAGCCGCTGCGGAAGGTGCTCGGGCAGCAATATGCCCGGCTGCGAAGCCGGGCATGAGGCTTTAGTTCTCCGGGGCAGCGGCAAGCTGTGCGATTTCAGGAAACCGCGCAACGACTGCGTCATAATTTTCCTTCCGGTGCGGGAAGGTGCACCCGGAACAGTCTTTGACGCCGGAGGTTGTGTAGGAGACATTCCCGCCGCAGGCAGCGCCAAGCGCGTAGAGCGGGCAGTAGCAGAACAGACAGTTGAATTGCGACGGCTCTACGCCGTCGTGGCAAGGGAAATATTCACAGTCGCGGTGGGAGAAAAATGCGTAGCTGGACATTCGATCCGCTCCTTTGCGAAAGCCTTGTAAGATGATCATAACAATCCTGCCGGAGAGAATCAAGCGGGGAACGGAAAAGTTTTTTGCGGCTGGTATTATTGCCATATGCACAAATTCGCACCGCCGAAACTGGTTGTTTTGTTCCATTGGGTGGGAGATGCAAAAAGTGGTCTGTGCACCCTGCACAATTCATAAAACTGTTTATTTTACACAATGACAGTTGACCTTTTTGCAAAGTTGTTGTATATTATAGCCACAAAGAGGAGATGAAAATCTCCAATGAAAATAAAGGTAAATGGAAGTTTCAGAAAGAGGTGAGTCCAAAGTACTAGCCAGACATGATGCGCAACGCGATTGCAGCATCAGCCGAATGTGACAAAGAAGCTGGGAGTAATCTTTAAAAACGAAGAAGAGCTGTAGAACGAATGTGACGGGCCGATATAATGAAACAGATCCGAAGAACGGATATCAGTGGCCGACAGTGAAAAACAACATCGACTATAGCATCAATCAACGAGAGAAGGTTTCTTAGAGTTAAACTTTGTATCAACAAATCTAATGAAAGAGAGCGTTTCAATGGAACCGATCATCCAGAAATAGCCCCTCACCGAAGACAGGTGAGGGGCTATTTCACGTCTGTCCGGCGAGATTTGCCCTTCGGCGGTGAATGTGCTATACTCACGGCAAAGAAACGGAGGAGTCGGTATGGACGTTTCCATTGCGGTATGTCAGGATTATTCAGAGCAGGCGGTGCGGAAGGCACTGGAGGAAGTGCTTGCGCCGGTCGGCGGCCTGGACTGGGTCAGCCCGGGGATGCGCATCGTCATCAAGGCCAATCTGGTCTATGGAAAAAAGCCGGAGCTGGCCGTGACGACGCATCCTGCGCTGCTGTGTGAGCTGACGCGGATGTTGTGCGAGCGCGGCGCGTCGGTGGTGATCGGCGACAGCCCCGGCGGCCTGTTCAACAGCGCGTATGTCGGCCGGATCTATACTGCAGCCGGTGTGCGCAGTGCAGAATGCTGCGGTGCGCAGCTCAACGACAACTTTGAACAGCGGTCGGCCTGTTTCGAGCAGGCTGTGCAGGCAAAGGACTTCGTCTACACAGCATACCTAGACGACTGTGACGCGATCATTGATTTCTGCAAGCTGAAAACACACGGCATGATGGGTCTGACAGCGGCGGCAAAAAACATGTTTGGCGCGATCCCCGGCACAACGAAGCCGGAGTATCACTTCCGCTTCCCGACGGCAGAAGCGTTTGCGGATATGATCGTCGACCTCGACGAGTATTTTAAGCCGCGTATTTCCATCTGCGACGCGGTCGAGGGCATGGAGGGCAATGGGCCGACGCAGGGAACACCCCGCCACATTGGCGTCCTGCTTGCCTCGGAAAGTCCGCATCTGCTCGACCTTGCCGCTGCGAAGCTGATCGGCCTGACGAAAGATGACGTGCCGACACTGGAAGCGGCGTACCGCCGCGGCCTGATCCCGCAGACGGCAGAGGAACTGATCTGCTCGCAGCCGCTTGAGCAATTCCTCGTTCCGGATTTTGAGCGGATTCCGCGCCGCGGCACACAGTTTGAAAACGCAAACGGCGGCGGTTTCGTCTCGAAGTTTCTGCGCACTGCCTTCTGCTCCAAGCCGGTGGCGGAGAAAAGCAGCTGTGTCGGCTGCGGTGAGTGCGGCCGCATCTGTCCGGCGCATGCGATCACCATGATAAACGGCCTGCCGAAGATCGACCGGGCCGCGTGCATCCGCTGCTTCTGTTGTCAGGAGTTTTGTCCGAAGGGCGCGATGAAGGTCCGGCGGCCGCCGATTGCCCGCCTGATCAATCGAAAAGGATAAGAGGATAAAAAAAGCAGCGCACCGGTGTGCGCTGCTTTTTTATTGTGCTGCACGGCGCCTCACCGTGGATTGATGTGCCAAAAAACGGCCGGCAAGGCGCGGTACAGCACGCGCAGAAAGAAAAGCTTGTGCTTTCTTTCCATCTTTATTATACTGGGAGTCAGAAGAAAGTGTTTGTTTGATTTGACAGAAAGATAACAAGGACTTAGGCAAATAAACAAAAGGTGGTGCAGGAATGAACAAAGCAAGTGAACAGCGGCTGCTGGAGGCATACCGGGCGGTGTTTGAGTCGATCCGGGAGCAGGGAACGGATTCGATCATCCGCGTGGCCAACCGGATTTTTAACTGCCCTGTGCTGTTTGCCGATGAGTATTTCCATGTGGTTGCCATGAGCCCGTCGACAACAATCGGCGACGAGGCGTGGGATTATATGGTGGAAAAGAAGGATATGCGGCAGGAGCGCATCTGGGCGATCATGGACGAATTCCTCTCCGGTAAGGAGGAGTTCTACCCGGTATTCTATGCCGACAGCGGTCTTTGTGCCTCGTGCCCGCGAATTTTCGGCGAGGTCGTGCTTGACGGCCGCGTGCAGGGCCATGTGATGGTCTTCCTCGGTGACATCCCGCTGCAGGAGGAGGATTTGAAGATTGTCCAGATCATCATCGACGCCATCTGCATTAAGATCCAGAGCCGCACAAAGGGCATGTCACGCTGGAATCTCTCGCTGACGACACGCCTGCAGGACCTGATCGACTCATCCACACCGCCGCATCTGCATCGCCTGGCCAGGCAGGCCGTCGGCGATGCGCTCGAGCGGGAGTATGCGATCATCGTCTCGCCCATCGGGCAGAAGGCGTCACACCGGGCGTTTGCCGAGTATGCGGTCAGCCAGCTGCAGCAGATGCACAAGCAGCTGATCACGCTGATCTATGACAACTGCATCGTGACGCTTGTCGGCGGCGTACAGCGCCGGAGAATGGGCGGCGACCTGACGCCGGAGCACGACGGCACGGTCAAGGAGATCATAGATTATCTTTCCGAGCATGATCTGGTCTCCGGCGTGTCGAACTGCTTTTCGGATCTGTCGCAGACGCGCGCCCACTATCGCCAGGCGCTGCTGACGGCGCAGATGTCACTGTTGCTGGATCTGAGCATGCAGTCGTATTTTATGGAATTGATGCCGCTGCCGATCTTTTTGTCGGTGCTGGAGC
>CAZUKJ010000012.1:0-17831 GCA_964620855.1 uncultured Oscillospiraceae bacterium | reverse complement strand
CGCCGCTCTCAACCGTGAGCAGGCTGCTCAGATGATCTGGAATGCGATCAACTACTCCGCCACCGGCGCTGCCAGCGTTTACGTTGTCAAGTCCGGCGAGACCGTCCTGTACTCCGGCACCGATGCTCTGACCGCTCTGGTCATGAAGCAGGCGGACGAGAACGCCACTCTGGCCCTCGTTTCCACCAACGTCGGCTCCCTGGGCTACACCAAGTTCAACCTGACTGCGACCACCAAGACTGATGACTTCGGCCGCAAGTCCTCCGCTTACACCAACGGCAAGTCCGGCGCCGCTGAGGTCGTCTACGCGAAGTTCGACCCGACCGCCGTTCTTGAGTACACCACCGCTACCACCACCGGCAAGATTGCTGCCGCTCTCGGCTGCACTCTGACCTCCGACTCCGTCAGCCTGACCGTTATCACCGACGGTGCTGCCGCTGCTCCGGAAGCTGCCACCAAGCTCAGCGTTACTCCGATCGGCGGCCAGGGCACCCTGACCCAGGTCTACAAGACCGGTGAAGGCACCTACGACGTCGTTGTTGTCAACACCTACGTCCACGAGCTCTCTGAGAAGGATATCACCAAGGCTGTTGCCGCGACCGCCAATTCTGACGGCAGCCCGGCTTACATCACCGTTGGTGAGGGCGACGAGGCAATGACCTACAAGACCGACGCTTTCGTTAAGGGTGACGTCGTTCTCTACACCAAGACTGCCACCAAGATCGTCAACGTCGTTAAGGCCAACTCCGTCTCCGGCGCTATCACTGCTGTCGGCGCTGCCGGCGCTTACGTCCGCATTGACGGCGTCCAGTACGTCACTGCTGAAAACAACAAGGCTGATGCTTCCCTGCTGACTCTGACCGGCAAGACCAACACCTACTACGTCGATGATTACAACAACATCATCTACGCTGTCGAGGGCAAGGTCGTTGATCCGACCATCGAGACCAGCTATGTCTATGTCCTGGCCACCGTTGCTGCGACCTCCGAGCAGAATGTTGCCGGCGATGACCTCTTCTCCGGCTCCGTTGCTACCTCCGCTGCCGCTCAGGCCAAGGTCATCGACCTGACCACCGGCGAGATCAAGGTTGTCAACCAGGGCATCGTTAAGAACACTGCTGGCGTCTACTGCTACGCCACCAAGACTGGCACTGCCGGCAATGCCGTTGCGGCTACCGATGTTGTTGCTGTCAACGCCATCTACGAGTACACCACTCTGGCTGACGGCTCCATCGTCCTGATCGGCGCTGCCGACCTCGAGACCGTCACCCTCAAGAAGGCGACTGCCACCATCGGTGTCGACAAACTGTACGCCAACAGCGCGACCAAGGTCGCCGTTGTTGAGACCACCTCCGAGAAGGGCGCTGTTGTCTCCGCTTCCGTCACCAACTACACCGGCATTGCCAACTTCCCGGCTCTCACTGCCGACGCTGTTGTCACTGCCGACAAGAACGGCCTTGTTTCCAGCATCCTCATCGTCAAGGCTGCCGAGGTTGCTCCGGAGACCGTTAACTACGCTGTCTACGCCGGCGAAGGCGAGTCCTCTCTCGTTGAGGGCAAGCTCGTCACCAAGCACAGCTTCTACGTCGGCGGCACTCTCGTTGAGTACACCTACGCCGGCGAGGCTCTGACCAAGGGCGGCGTCTACGACATCACTGTCGTCAACGGCGCTGTCACCAAGGCCGACGTCGTCACCGTCTCCGAGAAGGCTACCGTCACCGCGATTGACTCCACCTTCATCGTTCTCGATGGCACCACCGTCGTCTACCTGGCTGATTCCGTCGCCGTCTACGATGTCGAGGGCAAGTATGCTGTTGCGACTCTCGCCGTTGAGGACGAGATCCAGTACTCTGTCAACGAGAAGGGCGCTATCGACTTTATCCTCGTCGTTGGCTAATTGCTGACCGGTACTGAAAAACTGCTCTAAGTTCAGGGGCGCCCTCCGGGGCGCCCCTGTTTTTATTGTTTCTGCACCTGCGCCCTGCATCTGCAGAGGATTAGTCCATATTGCACTGATAAAAAACAGGAGCGCCCCGGAGGGCGCTCCTGTTTTTTGTGTTTTTATGTCCATTGACTCCCTGTTCGGGATCAGGCAACGACGTAGATCGCAGTGACAGCGCCGTTCGCGGTCAGGACATAGATGGAGCCGGTGACACCAGCAGTCAGCTCAGCAGCAACGCCGATGGAGGCTGCGTAGCTGAAGTCGGAAGCGACGATGGTGTAGACCGGGACAGACTCACTGACAGTGCCAATCAGAGCATCGTTGCCGTCGAGGAGCAGGCCGCCAACGTACTTCACGGAAGTGTGGGTGACGTCGGCCGAAGTCGCGCTGACAGTGGTGCCGGTGACGGAGATCTCACTGTACATACCAGCAGCAATGGTAGCCGGCAGAGTGATGGAGCCTGCGACGCCGTCAACGACGGTGCTGTAGACATAGCCATCGAGGGTCTGGGTGTAACCCGGGACAATGTAAGTCAGGGACTTGACAGTGGTGGTCGCGGTGGCATTGCTCGTAACGAAGACAACGTCAGCGATCTTGTCGTTGGTCAGGTCCATAGCCACGGCGCTGACAGTTTTGTAGCTGCCGATGTTGGAAACGCCAGTCACGGTAGTGACGGTGCCGGCCAGTTCGCCCTTCGCATTGTAGTCAGCGAAGATGAACAGGGTTGCAGCATTGCCATACAGGCCTGCAGCCAGCGTGGTGTTGCCGGTGGTGAGGTTGGTCACATTGGCAGCCACACCGTTGCCAAATGTGTAGACGGCATTCGCGGTATCATACTTGTAAGTGGTGACGATGCCGCCGATGGGCTGAGCCTTAATCAGATTGTACCAAGCTTCGGAGATCGCCAGCGTCTCGATGGTGCCTTCGGTGGTGGCGACGGTGGCGGTGTAAGTGGTGACGAGCTTGCCGTTGACCAGAGCGGTGGTGTCATCAACGCCGAGGATCATGCAGTACGGGTCAGCAGTCACAACAGCGCCAACGCCGGCCCAGACATAGCCGTCAGCAACGTACAGCTTAACAGCATCCTTGGCAACGGACAGAGAGGAAACCTCGCCCTTGGCAGCCAGAGTGTAAGCAGCACCGCCGATGGTGTAAACGCCGGTAGTGGAGTTGTAAGCGGAGACGACAGCCTCGATGGCAGTCAGGCCAGAGACATAGACATGGCCCTTGTTGTCAGTGTGGACGAGAACGGTCTCGCCCTTGGCGCAGGTGCCATGGAGCGTGGTGATATCGGCATCCTTATTAACGACAGAGGTGAAGACCTTAGCAGTCATGCCATTGCTGAAGGAGTAGGAGGTGTAAGCACCGGCAGTCGCGGTAGCAGCAACGTTGGTAACCGCAGTGACAGTGGCGACAGACGGCGCGGTGACAACAATCTTGGTCGGGATGCCCTTGGCATCGACAAAGACTTCGGTGGTCTCGCCGGCAACGGTAATGGCGCCGCCGTCAGCAGTGATGGTGGTGGAACCGGAGAGAACGGTCTTGCCGTTGGTGACATAATCGATGGAAACCGAAGCCTTCAGGCCAAAGTCCTTGTACAGGCCGGCGCCGGTAACCGGAGTGGTGTAGGTCTTGGCAGCGGTCTCATAGATCGTTGCGAGAACGTCGCCATTCAGGGAATACAGGGTGCCCGGATGGCCAAGCGCATCGGTGGTCGGGGCCTCATCGATCTTGGCGCCGAAGCACTTCTCAACGAGAGTGGTAGAAAGCTCGGAACGGATCGCGCTGGTGGTGATGGTGACATCGCCGGCGGTGATGGTGGTGCCGCTGGTGGTGTACTTGACCATATTGGCAGACAGGGCGTTGTAGATCATCTGCGCAGCAGCCTCACGAGAGAGGGCGGCGGTCAGATCAACATCGACAAGACCTGCAAACAGGCCGGCTTCCTGAGCAGCGTTGATGACGTTGGTGGTCCAGCCGGTGCCGGTGTAGCCCTCGGCGGTGGCATCATAGCCCAGAGCACCGAGGAGCATCTTGGCGGCGGCAACGCCGGTGACGGAGTTGCCGGCACGGAAGGTGTCATCAGCATAGCCGGAGACGATGCCCTTGGAGACGACGTAGCCGATTGCGTTGGCGAAGGTGTCGGTGGTCTCAACGTCACCGAATGCAACGGCAGCAGCAGCGCCGTAGCTGGCGGCAGCATTGGTGCCGCCGTTCATGACGTAAGCGACCATCTTGGCGAACGCACCGCGGGTGACGTTGCCGGTCGGACGGAAGGAGCCATCGGTATAGCCGCCGATGACTTCGAGACCGGTGAGGACTTCAACCGCTTCAGTGTAGTTGATGGTGTCCGCATCGGTGAAGGTGGCGCTGGCAGAGACCGCGAAGGACGCCATCATGGCGACCACGAGGACCAAAGCCAGAACCTTCTTCAGGTTTTTGGCGGGGCCATATGCCCGGAAATGGGGGAGTTTGGGCCAATTCTGCCATGTTTTCCACCAAATAGTTCCACCGTTTTCCACCAAAGGCGTTTTTTAATGATCTGGCTGACCCGTTCAGACAGATCGTGCTGCGCCTGCCTTTGCGCGCTTGCAATGGATAATGCGCCGGGGGCGGATGCGCCGCCGGGTTGGCTGCGGCTTGGCCGTGCCCGCGGCCGGAGCGGACTGCGGCCGGTCCAGAAGTGCGATATTGCTGTGCAGCGTGGTCTCGTTTCGATGCGTGTAGACATTGGCGGTTGTGGAAATGTTGCTGTGTCCCATCAGTTCTTTGGCGACATTGATCGGCACACCGGCGTTTTGCAGATCTGTGCAGAAGGTATGCCGCATGCAGTAGGGAACGAGATCGGCCGGCAGGGCGGCGCCCTGCTCGCGCTCCATCGCGTCCCGAATCGCATGCCAGAGCTTGTGCAGAGAATTGGAGCAGTAATGCTTGCCGTTCTGACGCAGAAAGACGTATTCCTCCGGCTGCCCCTGCAGAGGGCGCAGACGGTCGGCCAGCGGGCGGCGGATCGGGATCACGCGGATGCCTGCGGCTGTTTTCGGCCCTCGGATCAGGGTGCTTGAGCCGCTTTCCAGCGCCTTGGTAACGGAAATCTCGTTTTTTTGGAAGTCAATATCTGACCACTGCAGCGCTGCCAGCTCACCCGGACGCATACCTGTCATCAGCATTGTGTAATACAGAATCGCTCCGGGAACGGTTGGTTCGACCTTTAAAAATAGTGTGCGCTCCTGATCGGTCAACGAGCGGCGGCTGTTGCGCGTACAGGCAGGCAGCTGCAGTCCGTCAGCGGGGTTATAGACGATCAGGCGTGAGGTGCAGGCGCGGAAAAACATCTGCTGCAGCAATGAGCGGATTTTCGTCAGCTGGGAAAAGGACATCCCGGCGGCGTCGTTGAGAATTTTCTGCAAATGCTGTGCCTGTACATGCTCCAGCCGCAGGCCGCCGATGGCGGGGGCAATGTATTTTCGGAATTTCTCATCATAGGACGCAAGGCTTTTGGCGGTCATGCCGCTGTTTTCCTTGTAGAGCGCTTTCCACTGTCGATACCAGTCGGCAACGGTGAGCGAGTCGGTGCTCGCTTGCGGCGTCAGCGCCAAACGGCTGCGCAGCAGGGCCAGCTTTTCTTCGGCCTCGGCTTCCGTCTTCCCCGTAACCTCATATCGTTTGCCGTTAAAACGAAACGTTTTTCGGATGTAGTGATACTTTTTTTCTGACATGATCCTCCCACTTTCTATAATAAAGTCGAACGGAGAATAGCACCCGGAAGGAAATAATGTCAATGTGGAAAATTACAAGTGTGTTACAGATGATGCCGAACCGTTGACCGGCCGCAGGGATTTGCGTATACTAATTACAAGGAATCCCGGAATTGGTTGGAAAGGGGGCGCTGCGCCTTGAAACGGGTTGGCCTATTGGTTCTCCTGCTGTGCCTGACGGTATCGATGCTGGTCATGCCCGCTGCGGCGGCATCGTCCTCGTTTACCGACAGCGGCAGCATTCAAAATGTCTGCGCCGTCGAGATGCTGACGGACCTCGGTGTGGTCGAAGGCTATGCCGACGGCGCATTTCGTCCGCGCGACTATATCACCCGTCAGGCGGCAATGAAAATCATCTCGCTGCTGATCACGGATGACCTGTCCCAGGTTGCTTGTCTCGGCTTTTCCGATGTTGAGCCCGACTCTCCGTTTGCGCCGTATATTTACTACTGCTATCAGCGCGGGATCGTGTCCGGCCAAAACGGCGCGTTCAACCCCACGCAGTACATTACCGCCCGCGCGCTGGCGAAGGTGCTGCTCGGCGCCCTCGGCTATGATACGAGCCGGTATGTAGGCAGCGGCTGGGCCGACGCCGTCGACACCGATGCCCGTGCCGCCGGTATTTACGACGGCTTCTATGATTACTACGACCAGCCGGTCACTCGCGACAATGCGTGCCTTCTGATCTTCAATGCCATGCAGAGCTACGCCATCGCCGGTTACGATGCGGCCGGAAATCCCTTGTATTACCTGGATGATCTGATGAATCCGCAGACGCTGCTCGAATACCGATACGGCGTCGTCATGTACACCGAGCGGCTGATCGCCAATGAATATGCGGACATGACCATTATCGACGGCCGCCTGGACGACGGTTACTCGCAGCTCGAGCATCACCGTGCGCTTGAGGTCGAGACAGATCTGCAGATGCTCGGCCGCAATATCGTGATCTATGCCAGAGACGGCGTAGTGCTCGGCGTTCCGACCTACAGCCCGTATGAGGGGTACTACACCTTCCACGATTTCAACGACTTTGCCTCCGTTTTGCTGCGGCTGAATCTCGAGGTCAATGAGGACACCAGGTTTTACTATAACTTCAATGAGTCGACGCGCCTTGCGTTTGTGCGCGCGGGTGAGAATGTGGAGATCACCATCGTCGACCACACGGGCGACGGCCTGCTCGATGTCGTGCTGATGATCGAATATCTCGATGCGACGGTCGTCTCCGCAGACCGGGTGCTCACCGCGAGCTTTGCCTCCGGCGGCACATTCGAGGTCGTGGCGGAGAGCGGGCAGATCGAGGCGCTTTCGGCGGGCGATGCGATCTCCGTTGCCTACATCGGTGGACGGTATTTGCTCAAAGCGGATTCGTAACAGAAAAACAACAACCGGCCCGAAATTGGGCCGGTTGTTACTTTTTGGTTGACTTCCTGGATGGTGCACGATATAATGGTACAAAAGAGCAAAAAAAGGGAGTGTTCTCCATGAAACGACGCGATGCAGAACCGCATGACCGCCGCGTGGCGCGCAGCCGCGCCGCGATCCGCACGGCGCTGTACGAGTTGGTCTGTGAAAAGCCGTATGCGCAGATCTCTGTAACCGAGCTGGCCGAGCGCGCCGGACTCAACCGCAAGACATTTTATGCACACTATGCCTCGCTCGACGATGTGGTCGACGAGCTTGAAGAGGAGTTTGCCGAAAACCTGCATCGGATTCTGGAGGAATCGGACTTTTATGACACGGGCAGACTGCCGCAGGATGTGATGCACTGCGTGGAGCACGCTGTGCGCGAAAACTACGAGCTGCTGCAGTGCATGAGCGGCTCGAATGGGTTTGACGTGATCCGCCGCCGTGTGGAACACGCTACGCGCGGTGTGATCGCCAAAAAGCTTGAGCAGTATCCGGCCATTGTTCCGGCCGACAGGGAGTACCTTGCGCAGTTTCTGGCAGCGGGCGTCGTGTCGATGTTTGTCTATTGGCTGCGCGGCGACGCCGAGCGCCCGATCAACGAAGTGGCCAAGCTGGCCGATCAGGCCATCTACTACGGCCTCGCCAGCTATGTCAGCCATCCCTGAATTACACAATCCATCACGGGCCAGACCTTTCCGGTCTGGCCCGTGTTTTCGCGCGTGACAGCGTATGCATCGTGTGATATAATTATGATGTATGCCAACAAGGAGGCGGGACAACATGGGAAAGACCGTTCTGATCGTGGAAGATGAACAGGCGATCGTGGAAATCCTGAAATTTAATCTGCGCAAGGCAGGCTATGAGACGCTGGAGGCCTATGACGGTCTGACCGGCCTGCAAAGTGCGCGCGCGTCTGACCCGGACCTGATCCTGCTCGACGTGATGCTGCCGGGGATGAACGGCTTTGACGTCTGCCGTCAGCTCAGGGCGGGCGGTTCGCGGATTCCGATCATCATGCTCACTGCCCGTGAGGGCGAGGACGATAAGGTTGAAGGCCTGGAGGCTGGTGCGGACGACTACATCACCAAGCCGTTTTCCATGCGAGAGCTGATGGCGCGCGTGAAGGCCAATATCCGCCGCCAGATGATCGATATGGGTCAGCGGCAGAGCATCGTTGTCTGCGGCACGCTGGCGGTCAATGTCGAGTCGTACGGTGTGACGAAAAACGGACAGGCTGTAGAGCTGACGCAGAAGGAGTACGATCTGCTCAAGTTCCTGATCTTAGCGCCGGGCAAGGTGTTCTCGCGCGAGGAACTGATGGAACACGTCTGGAACTATGATTATTTCGGCGATATGCGTACGGTCGACGTGACGGTGCGCCGCCTGCGTGAAAAGATTGAGGACGACCCCGGCACTCCGGTCTATATTCTGACCCGCCGCGGCGTCGGTTATCAGTTTGCCGCGTTTTGACGCGGAAAAGATCTTGCACGAAGGAGGTTCGCCATGCGCTCTTTGCGAATGAAGCTGGTATTTATCATGGTGCTGCTGATCGTGGCGCTGATGACGGTCGTCGGTTCGTTTTTGATCAACGGCGTGGGAAGCTTCTATATTGAGGAATTCTATATTCAGATGGAGCAGACCTTTTCCGAGGAGTTCATCACGCAGATGCAGCAGACGGCTGCGCTCGACGATGCGCCGGAGCGGCTGAAAGAGCAGCTGATGGCGCAGGCGGATCTCGGAATTGACATCTCCGGCCGCAATGTCTACGTTCTCGATGCCGGCGGGCAGGTGCTGGCCGGTTCGGATCAGACCGAAACGCTGGTGATGACGGAAAACATCCTTCTGGCGATGAACGGCGAGGTCGGGCAGGAGAGCTCCATTGCCGCCGACTATATGGATCTGGCCGTTCCGGTTATCAGCGGCGATTCGTTTTATATTACCTATGTGCTCGACAATAAAACAACGGTCGACTCGCTGACCGGCGAGGTGATGGGTATCATCATCCGCGCGCTGGTGCTCGGCCTGCTGATCTGCGTTGTGCTGGCGTTCGTGCTGGCGCAGATCCTGATCACACCGATTCAGGCGCTGACGGCCGGCACGCGGCAGGTCGCCAGTGGAGACTTCTCACAAAAACTGGAGGTCACGAGCCGCGATGAGATCGGCGTGCTCACACGAAACTTCAACAATATGTCGCAGGTTTTGCAGAACACGCTGACGCAGGTAGAAAACGAGCGCAACAAGCTCTCGACGCTGTTTTTGCACATGACCGACGGCGTCGTTGCGTTTGACGCGCAGGGTGTGGTCATTCACTTCAACCCTGCCGCCGTGCACATGCTCGGACACCCGATCGACCCGACCGTGCGCTATGGCGAGCTGTTTGACGAGGTTGCATTCGATGAGGTGCTTTCGCTGCACCGCCCGCAGTATCTGGAGGCGCAGAAGCGCGTCGGAGACCTTGAGCTGGAGTTGTTTATGGCGCCGTTTTCCGCAGACCAGACTGCGCCCGGCGGCGCGATCGTGCTGATTCACGACGTCACCGAGCAGCGCCGCACGGATGAGATGCGCCGCGAGTTCGTGGCAAACGTGTCGCACGAGCTGCGTACTCCGCTGACGAATATCAAGTCCTATGCCGAGACGATCGTTGACTCCGGCGACGAGCTTCCGCCGGAGCTGCGCACGAATTTCCTCGGCGTTATCATCAACGAGGCGGACCGCATGACGCGCATCGTGCAGGACCTTCTGACGCTGAGCAAGTTCGACTACGGCAAGATGGAAGTGAATGTGACGCGTTTTCCGTTCGCTGCGGCGGTGCAGAATGTTGCCCGCGCGGTCTCTATCGACGCGCAGAATCATGGACACACGCTCGTTGTCAGTCTGCCGGACAATCTGCCCGCGGTCAACGGCGACCGCGAGCGCATCGAGCAGGTCGTAATGAACATCGTCTCGAACGCGATCAAATACACGGCCGATGGCGGCCGCATTGAAATGACTGCGCAGGCGGACGAACAGACGGTATGTCTGGTCGTGCGCGACAACGGCATCGGTATCCCGGAGAAGGATCTGCCGCGGCTTTTTGAGCGCTTCTACCGCGTGGACAAGGCGCGCTCGCGCCAGTCCGGCGGCACAGGCCTCGGATTGGCGATCGCCAAGGAGATCCTCAACCAGCATCAGGGCGATATCCGCATTGACTCGGTCTACGGCGAGGGCACGACCGTGACGATCACGCTGCCTGTGGCGTCGGAGGCGCAGGACGCATAAGAATTTTTCGGAAAGGGGGCGGCTCGCCATGGCTCGGCGCGTTGTCGAATGGATCAAGAGCATTCTGATTGTGCTGCTGCTTGGCAGTGCGGTGCTTTTGGCTGTGATGGCGGTCAATAACGGTATGCTGCCCGATCTTTCCTCTGCCGGACTGCTGGAAAAGACAGCGGGTATCACGGCGCAGAGCCAGACGGTCCGCTCCCAGACCGCGGCAAAGCCGGTGCAGATCTCCATCCGCTCGGAAAACGGCCGGGCCAGCGCGCTGTGCGATGCAGCTGTGCTCGACAGCGTGTATGAACGCTTCGGCGGCTCGTTTGGTCAGGCGCTGGAAACGGATGAGGCAGCTGTACCGTGCGATATGGCGGCAGTGCAGCAGGCGCTCTCCGTGCCAAGCATCTACTTTTCCTATCCGGGTGATGTGCCGCTGTCGGCGCTGGCCCAGTGGCTCGACGCAGAGCACGCCGGAGTCGAGATCGCCTCGTGGCTTGCGCTGAGCATTGACGGCGACACGGTGTGGCTCTATTACGGTACGGATGAGCAGGCAAGTGTCTGCAGGACGTATCTTCAGGCAGACCGCCTGCTGACGGAGCTGACGAGCTTCCGTCCGGACGGGTCGGTGTTTGCCTTTGAGAGCGAAGTGCTGTCTGCGCTTGCACCGCTGACGCTGCTCAACCCGGACAATGCCGCCGACATCTATGCGGTGCAGGCCGCAAATGCCTATAGCGAGGACACGGCGACCCATGCCGCGTCGCTGCTGGGATTCAATCCGTACGGCGACGGCTATTATACCGAGGCGGACGGCACGGTCGTGTTCAGCGAGGTCGGCTGTACGCTGCGCATCGGCACGGACGGCACGATCTCCGTCGTGAACCAGAATTCCGACAATGCCCAGCTGCGGGCGGCGGACGAATCGCTGACGGCGGCGATCGAGGCGGCGCGTGCGCTCGTCTCGGAGCTGACAAGGCCATATCTCGGCAGCGCGGTGCTGTATTTGTCCGAACTGATACAGGCGGACGGCGTGGTCACTGTCTGCTTTGACTACTATCTCAACGGTATCCGCATCTTCCGGCAGGAGGATCACGCGGCGCAGATCACGATCAGCGGCACGCAGATCACGCAGGCCAGTGTGCGAGTGAGAACCTACACGCTGCTGACGGAGACCTGCACACTTCTGCCTGCAATGCAGGCGCAGGCGCTGAGCGGGGAAGGGGGCCGGTTGAGAATCGCTTATGCCGATACCGGCGCGGCCAACCTGTCGGCCGGCTGGATCAGCTGAGCAAACCAAACCGAAACGAGGTGATGGCCGGTGCCATTTTCCAAAATAAAATCCATTGCGCTGGCCATTCTGGTTGCGGTGAATCTTCTGCTGCTGGCCATTGTGCTCCCGGCGCGGCAGGAGGAACTGAATCGGCAGCAGACGGTGCGGACGAATCTGCAGCAGCTGTTTGCCGCCTGCGAGGTCGCGCTTGAGCCTGAACTGATCCCGACGGATCTGACGCTGTATCCGCTGCTGCTTGAGCCGGACAGCGCGGCGCAGGAGGCGGCGGCCGAGGTCCTGCTTGGCGAGGAGTTTGAGCAGACCGAGGAGGCCGGCCGCTACACCGCTGTCTATGAGACGGAGCGCGGAACGTGTGAGTTTTCCCGCAGCGGCACGGTGGCAGTGACGCTGACGCAGCCGCTGGAAAGCTCGTCGATCAACCTGCAGCGCGATGCGCAGAAGCTGCTTGCGCAGATGGGCTTTGCCTGCGAGGATGCCGGTGAGCCGCAGCGGCAGTCTGCCGCGGTCTATACAGTGACGGCGCGCCAGCAGATCTCCGGCGTCCCGGTGTTTTCCGGAGCGCTGACACTGAGCTACTCCAACGATGCCCTGACCGGGATCACCGGGGAGTATTTCACCGGTGCGGACAGCGCCGTAATGGCCGAGCAGACGGCATGCATCGGCTGCGCGGATGCGCTGATTGCGTTTTTGAACAGCCGTGATGCGCTCGGCTGGGTTGGCGGACGCATTGACGCGGTCGAGCAGGGCTACCTGCTTGTTGAGACGGCGTCGGCTACCACAATCCGTCTCAATCCTGCATGGCGCATCCAGACCGACACAGGGATATTTTTTGTCAACGGACTGACCGGCGAGGTCAGTGCGGCGGATTGACACCGGGTTGTTACCAACTTGTTATTTTTCTTTACAAGAACCCCCTGCTGTGATATACTCTTTAAGATAAAAATGGTATGCAAGGATTCTCATGATGCAGGACATACTGAGGATGAAGAGGGAATGCAATGGATAAGTATGTGATTCAAGGCGGCAAACCGCTGCACGGAACCGTGACGATCAGCGGCGCAAAAAATGCAGCCGTTGCGATCCTTCCGGCGACGCTGCTGGTCAGCGGTACCTGCCGGATTGAAAACCTTCCTGATATTTCGGATGTTCGGCTGCTGCTCGACATTCTGGCTGATATGGGCGCGCAGATTCAGCGTTTCAGCCCGACAACGGTGGAGATCAACTGCGCGAATATCCACAATTCGGTTGCACCGGAGGAGCTTGTGCGCAAGATTCGCGCTTCGTCGTATCTGATCGGCGCACAGCTGGGCCGGTTTGGTCAGGCGCAGGTCGCCATGCCGGGCGGCTGCTACTTCGGTGACCGTCCGATCGACCAGCACATTAAGGGCTTCATGGCGATGGGTGCCGAGGTCGAGCAGACGGCAGGCTTTGTCTATGCCAGCGCGCCGAACGGCCTGCATGGTGCACGGGTCTACTTTGATATCGTCTCTGTCGGCGCAACGATGAATATCATGATCGCCGCGGCGCTTGCCGACGGCATGACGGTCATCGAAAACTGTGCCAGAGAGCCGCATATTGTCGACCTGGCGAACTTCCTCAACGCGATGGGCGCGCACATTACCGGCGCCGGTACGAATGTGATCAAGGTTCGCGGCGTCAAGAGCCTCTCCGGCGGCAGCTATTCGATCATTCCCGACCAGATCGAGGCCGGCACATATATGGCGGCAGTTGCGGCGGCCGGCGGCGATGTGCTGGTTGCCAATGTCATCCCGAAGCATATGGAGTGCATTACCTCCAAGCTGCGCGAGATGGGCGTCGAGATTACGAACTATGACGATTCGATCCGCGTCCGTCGGACGGGCCGTCTGCACAAGGCGAATATCAAGACGATGCCGTATCCCGGCTTCCCGACGGATATGCAGCCGCAGGCGATGGTTTGTCTCGCACTGGCAGACGGTACGAGCATGATCACCGAAGGTATTTACGACAACCGCTTCCGCTATGCGGCGGAGCTCAACCGCATGGGCGCGAACATCAAAGTCGACGGCCGTGTGGCTGTGGCAGTCGGCGTGGAAGGGCTGTACGGCTGCGCCGTCAAGTCCTATGACCTGCGCGCCGGTGCGGCGATGGTGATTGCCGGTCTGGCGGCCTCGGGTGAGACGATCATCGAGGGCGTGCACTATATCGAGCGCGGCTACGAGGACATCATCGGCAAGCTCCGCGGTCTCGGCGCTGAGATCAAGCGCATCAGTGTCCCGGATGCTGTGGAAGTCTCCTCTGCAGGCTGAGGCATCGGTTTTGAATCAGAAAAATACTGCGGCGAACACCGGATGGGTGTTCGCCGCTTTTTTGTTAAGAAGGGACTGCCGCGCGATGCGGGCAGTCCCTTTTCGTTATGCCTGAAGCTGGTCGAGCTCTGCGAGCCAGAGTGTGCAGACGGCGTCGGAAGGCATGCGCCAGTCACCGCGCGGCGAGAGACCGACCGAGCCGACCTTCGGGCCGTCCGGCAGGCAGCTGCGCTTGAACTGCTGCGTGAAGAAGCGGCGGCAGAAGGTGCGCAGCCAATGCAGGATCGTTTCGTCGGCGTATTCTCCGGCAAAGGCGCAGCGCGCCAGGCGGTAGACCTTGGCCGGGCCGCAGCTGCGGCGGATCAGGTGGTAGAGGAAGAAGTCGTGCAGCTCATACGGGCCGACGAGGTCTTCTGTTTTCTGCGAGATCTCGCCGTCGACAGCCGGGAGAAGCTCCGGAGAGACCGGCGTGTCAAGGATGCTGCGCAGGCAGTTCGAAAGTGTGGCATCGCCGCAGGTGTCGGCGGCGTACTGCACCAGATGGCGGACCAGCGTCTTGGGGATCGAGCCGTTGACACCGTACATGCTCATATGATCGCCGTTGTAGGTCGCCCAGCCGAGCGCCAGTTCCGACAGGTCGCCGGTGCCGACGACAAAGCCGCCGAGCTGATTTGCAATGTCCATGATGACCTGCGTGCGCTCGCGCGCCTGTGCGTTTTCAAAGGTGACGTCGAGCTTGCTCGGATCCTGACCGATGTCGCGGAAGTGAACGCTGACTGCGTCGGTGATATCGACGGTGCGCAGGCTTGTGCCGAGTGATTCGGCAAGGATCTCTGCGTTGGAGCGGGTGCGGCTGGTCGTGCCGAAGCAGGGCATCGTGACCGAGATGATCTCCTTGCGGTCGTGGCCAAGCATATCCATCGCTCTGGCGGCGACGAGCATGGCCAGCGTGGAGTCCAGGCCGCCGGAGACGCCGATGACGACAGTGCGTGCGCCGGTGTGTGCGATGCGGCGCTTCAGGCCGAGCGCCTGCAGTGTGAGGATCTGCTCACAGCGGACATTGCGCTCGTGCGCGTCGGACGGGATGAACGGCATCCGGGCGATCGGGCGCGTCAGCGGAGTCTGCGTGAGCGCGCCGCCCCACCAGAGTTCTTCAAACGCTTCGCCGGAGGGGACAAATGTGCCCATTCTGCGCCGCTCGGTATCGAGTAGCGCGACGTCGAGCTCGGTCATCAGAAGACCGGTCGTTTCGTTTTGCTCGGCCAGAAGATTACCGTTTTCACAGATGAGGTCGTGACCGGTGAAGACCAGATCCTGCGTCGATTCGCCGTCGCCGGCGTTGGCGTAAAGGTAGCCGCAGACAAGGCGTGCCGACTGATTGCGGACCAGATCGCGGCGGTAGCTGTCTTTCCCGACCAGTTCGTTGCTGGCCGACAGATTGCAAATCACGGTCGCGCCGGCCATCGCCAGATCGGTCGACGGCGGATTCGGCACCCAGAGATCCTCACAGAGCTCCACGCCGACGCAGAGCTCGTCAAGCGCTTCATGACGCAGCAGCACACGGGCGTCGAGCGGTACGTCTTCGCCGCCGATCTGCACCCATTCCGAAACGCCGAGGCCGCTGGTAAAGTTCCGCTGTTCGCAGAGCTCTGCGTAGTTCGGCAGGTGCAGCTTCGGGATCAGCGCCAGAATGCGGCCGTCGCAGAGCGCGGCAGCGCAGTTGTAGAGGTTGCCGCGGCAGGCCACGGGAACGCCGACCAGTGTCAGCATATCCAGAGAGCGGGAAGCCTCCCGCAGCGAGATGAGCGCGTCAAGCGCGCCCTGCAGCAGCGTCTTGTGACCAAACAGGTCGCCGCAGCTGTAGCCTGTGATACACAGCTCAGGGAACACTGCGATTTTTGCGCCGGCGTCAGCCGCCTGCTGCATCAGCTGCGCGATCTGCGCGGCATTGTAAGCGGTATCCGCCAGACGGATGGCAGGCGTGGCAACAGCCACCTTAACAAAACCGTCATGCATTTGCGATCACCTTCGTTTTAAAATCTTGCTTCTATTATACGCAATTCGTATGTAAATTGCAAAACTATTGTATTGCAGATCTCAGAAAACAGCCAATGCCCATAAAAAAGGCCCTGTTGCATAATGAAACCGGCTGCAATAAGGACGCGCGTTCTTAGCAAGGGTAGTGTGAAGAGGGCGGCCCGGGCCATTCGCGTTCCATCACCCGCCCGCAGGCGATGCTTTGCAGGAAGCAAGTTCTTCCTGCAAAGAAAAAGGGAGTGTTGCATTTTGCAACACTCCCGGTGGTTATTGAGAAACAACGTCAAGCTCCGTGATGCCGTAGTGGCGCAGCAGCGCGAGTGCTTCCGTGCCGATGCGTTCGCCGGAAATGACGACAGGGACGGCTGGCGGACACGAGACGGTCGGAGCGGCGCAGATGCGTCCGAGGCTGTCCTCGGTCCGAACGGTCTCGTGCGGCGCAAAAATCGCCTCCCGGATCGACATGACACGCTCTGCGGCAGCTGCGCTTCGCCTGGTGCGGTCGGCGGGGCAGTCACTGCGGCCGAGGGCGTGGACAATGCGGTCGAAATCGGTTTGCGGATTGCCCGGCGTTGCCATCAGGACGAGATAGTCCGGATCGGCAAACTCACATTCCACCTGATGCGCGCGGAGGCGTTCGGAAAGCGCCGTGCCGGTTGTGCCGTGCGGCGCGCGGATGGTAATACGCAGCGGATCGCTCGGCTCTACCTGCCAGCCGGCTTGGCGAAGCTGCGCACGCATGGCGTCGAGACGGGCGATGCAGTCGGACAGATCCCGGGAGAAGTCCCCGGCCAGATACCGGTTGCAGGCGTCAAGCGAGGCAAGCGTCAGATACGACGGACTCGTCGAGCCAAACAGCGCCATTGCCTGCCGGGCATTGGCGCGCAGCGCAGCCGGCGCGGCACTGCTGATGTGCAGATACGCGCCGCCGGTGAGCACGGGCAGCGTTTTGTGCGCAGAGTCGCAGCACAGGTCGGCACCGAGGTCGAGCGGATGCGCCGGAGAGGGCAAAAAATGCAGGTATGCGCCGTGTGCGTTGTCAACGGCAAGCAGGGTGTTATGGCGATGGCAGACGTCGGCACACGCGGAAAGATCGGCCGATCCGCCCAAATAGTCAGGGGCGGTCAGGTAGACCGCTGCGGGCGGCGTGTCGAGTGCGCGGAGCGTGCGCTCAAGCGTTTCCGGTGTGATCGGGCAGGCGCAAAGAGACTGGGCCTCGCTGTCGGGATAGAGCCAGACAACGTCGAGATCGAGCAGCGCGCAGGCAGAGACAAAGGCCTTGTGCACGTTGCGCGCAGCCACGATGACAGGCTTTGCGGCAGCGCTCCGGCCGGTCAGCGCAAGAAAGAGCATGGCGCGGATGCACTGGCTCGAGCCTTCGGTTGAGTAGACCGTCTGCCCGGAGCCGAAGAGCGCAGCGGCGTTCGCTTCGCTTTGTGCAATGATGCCGGAGGCTTCGTAGAGTGCGTCAGCGCCGCAGATCTCGGTGATGTCGAGCATCTCGCAGCCGAGCGGGCCGATGCCTTTGTGACCGGGCATATGCAGGCGGCTCGTGCCGGAAGCGGCATAAGTGCGGACAAAATCCGCGATCGGCGTCTGCATATTATGCGTCGCCGGAGACGGCCTGCGCCGCCTGCAGCATAATGGCGCACTCCATGCGCTTGCGGAACAGCTCGCAGCCGGATTCGTAGATGCCGCGGATCGTACCGGTGGCGTGGTAAGCATTGGCCGCACAGCCGCCGGAGCAGTAAAGCTTGGCCCAGCAGTCGGCGCACTCGGGGCGGGCGTAGGCATTGCAGGAGCGGAATTCCTCGCGAAGGCCCGTGTTGGTCACGCCGTCCCAGATGTTTCCGAGCTTG
>CAZUKJ010000011.1:0-18041 GCA_964620855.1 uncultured Oscillospiraceae bacterium | reverse complement strand
ATGTTCATAACGCGCTTGACGTCATAGCCCTCCCAGCGCAGCGCCGTTTCCAGCACGTCTTCCATAATATAAGTGCGCAGGTTGCCGATGTGCGCGAAGTGATAAACGGTCGGGCCGCAGGTATACATCGAGACCTTGCCCGGCTCATGCGGAATAAATTCTTCTTTCTGATGGGTTCTGGTATTAAAGATCTTCATAGCGAATCCTCCGGTATCAGTATAAACAAAAGCCGCCTCTTGTGATACACACAAGAGGCGGGCTGAAACTACGCTCGCGGTTCCACTCTCATTTCTAACTCAAGCCACTGACGCGGGCCAAACGGGGTCTCCCCACGCTCCCGGACGCACTTCACGGCGCTCCCTGCCACATCCGCTTGCAGCCGATGGCGGACGCTCTCTGGTGCAGTTGCCTGCCGTTACTTTTTCCGTTCAACGCGTTATGCAGTTATACGGGTATGGTAGCAGAATTTCCAAACGGTGTCAAGATTATGCCTTTTTGCTGAGGCCGAGCGCGGAAAGATTCTTGGCGAAATACTCCACGCCGGAGACAACTGTAGTCACGAGAATGACAGCAGTAACCAGCCAGTCAAGCCAGTTGACCGAGAACACAATCATAAAGCACAGGCCAACCATCGTCGAGAAGGTCTTGATCTTTCCGGACCAGGCAGCCGCAATCACGGTGCCGTTGGACGCAGCCACCATTCTCAGGCCAGAGACAGCAAACTCACGCGCCAGAACGACCATCACAGCCCACGCCGGCATTCTGTCCCACTGGCAGAGAATCAGCATAGCGGAAGTGACCAGCAGCTTATCGGCCAGCGGATCGAGGAACTTTCCGAAATCGCTGGTCTGGTTGTAATTGCGTGCAATATAACCGTCGACAAAGTCCGTGACGCTCGCCACAATAAACACGATCAGTGCGAGCCACTTCAGGCCGCACAGCATCAGTACCATAAAGACAGGGATCAGAGCGACACGCGCCAGAGTGATCTTGCTTGCAGTTGTCATTTTCTCAATCCTCCACTGCGGAGCCAACCAGGTCGCCGTCAAATGTATCGGTAATCTCAACCGAATAGAACATGCCGGCAAAGGCTTCTTCCGCGTCAAAGAACACACGGCCGTCGATCTCCGGCGAATCGGCGTAGGTGCGGCCGTAGAACATCTCGTTCTCGTCGTCATATCCCTCGCAGAGGACCTCCATGACCTTGCCAATGCGAGCCTCATTCCAGCGATCCATCAGGCGGGACTGCGATTCGGAAATGATCTCGGCGCGGCGCTCGGCAATTTCCGTCTCCGGGCGCTCCATCCGCGCGGCAGGCGTGCCTTCTTCCGGCGAGAACGCGAAGCAGCCGACGCGCTCAAGCTGGTGCTTGCGCAGGAACTCACAGAGCTCCTCATACGCTGCCTCATCCTCGCCGGGCAGGCCGGTGATCAGGCTTGTGCGCAGAACCAGATCCGGGATTCGCGCACGCAGCTTGGTGAACATCTCATCGAGATAGGCATGGTCGCCGCGGCGGTTCATCTTGCGAAGGATCTCGTCGTTGACATGCTGGATCGGAATATCCAGATACTTGACAATCTTCGGCTCGGCAGCAATGACGTCGATCAGCTCATCGGTGATCTCATCCGGATAGAGATAATGTACGCGCACCCAGTGCAGCTTTTCAATGGCGCACAGGTCGCGCAGCAGCTGCGGAAGCATACGCTCACCTGTCAGATCGATGCCGTAGCGGCTCGTATCCTGAGCAACAACAATCAGTTCCTTGACGCCGGAATCTGCCAGCGCCCTGGCCTCAGCCAGCACATCGTCATATGCACGGCTGCGGTAATGGCCGCGCAGACTCGGAATAACGCAGTAGCTGCAGCGGTTGTCGCAGCCCTCCGCGATCTTCAGATAGGCAAACCACTGCGGTGTGGTCAGCACACGGCCGACTTCAGGGATCGGCGCATCGATGTCTGCAAAACGTTTGCTCTGCCCACCGCCGAGCACTTCCTGCACTGCGTCGACAATTTCAAAATAGCTGCCCGTACCGAGCACGCCGTCAACTTCCGGCAGCTCCGTCAGGATCTCCTCGCGGTAGCGTTCAGAGAGACAGCCTGTGACGAGGATCTTACCGACCCTCCCCTGCTCCTTCAGTTCTGCCATCGCCAGAATACTGGCAATCGCCTCAGCTTTGGCCGAGTCAATAAAGCCGCAGGTGTTGACGATCGCAACGTCGACCTGATCGGCCTCCGGCGAGATCTCATATCCCGCCTCAGAGAGCAGACAGATCATCTGCTCGAGATTGACCTGATTTTTGGCGCAGCCAAGGGAAACAAACCCCACAGTCGGCATAATTAGTATTCCTCCAATAATTCGTCAAGCCCGGATTGATACCGGGTCAGCGCCGCTTTGATATCCGACCAGCTATGCCCGCGGCGGTACAGGGCATCGGTCACTTTTTTCAATTCCTTTTGGTCCAGCACGTTGCCGTGCAGCCGTTGCTGCAGAAAACGATCGATTGCATCGTCGGGCTCCGGCAGATCTTCGAGCGCCTCATCCCAGAATTCACGCGGAATTCCCTTCTGATACAGCTCCTGCCGGATACGCGCCTTGCCGTAACCTTTTCCGGCGGCACGGCGCGCGATATCCTTCGCCGTCTTTGCATCGTCGACAAACCCCAGCTCCTTGAGCCAGTCGGCAGCCTCATCCGCATCGGACTGCTGCTCTCCCTTCTGCACAAGACGGCGGCGCAGCTCCTTTTCCGACACGCCGGACGCCGTAACGATCCGTACCGCCCGCGCACGGGCCGACGCCTTTCGGGCGGTCTCTATCAGCGTGCCATACTCTTCCTCTGTCAGCACTCTGCCGCTGTATAAGCTGAGGTCAGCAATCACACTGGGTTCGACTTTGAGCTTCTGCCCGTCATCAAACACCAGTGCATACCGGCCTGACTGCGGCAGCGCGGTGACAGACTCAATCTTCATCGTCAAAATCGTCCGCGCTCACATCGATGCCGCCGGCGGCCGGCTTGGCCGCCGCAGCGGCGGACGCTCTGGCACGATTACGGTTCTCCATCAGGCGGGCACGCACCTTCTCCTCGAGTTCTTCGGTAAACTCCGGATGATCTTTCAGGTACTGCTTGGCATTATCGCGGCCCTGGCCGATACGCTCATCGCCCACAGAGAACCAGCTGCCGGACTTTTCAATATAGCCCATATCAACTGCCAGATCCACCAGTTCGCCCCACTTGGAGATGCCTTCGCCATACATGATGTCAAAGATCGCCTCACGGAACGGGGGAGCAACCTTATTTTTGATAACTTTGGCACGGGTACGATTGCCGATCACATTCGAGCCGTCCTTGATCGCCTCCGTGCGTCGGATATCAATGCGGACCGACGCGTAGAACTTCAGAGCATTGCCGCCGGTCGTCGTCTCAGGGTTACCATACATTACGCCGATCTTCATGCGGATCTGGTTGATAAAGATGACGACGCAGTTGGTCTTGGAGATCGAGCCGGCCAGCTTTCTCAGCGCCTGGCTCATCAGCCGCGCCTGCAGGCCGACAAAGGTATCACCCATTTCGCCTTCAATTTCCGCGCGGGGCGTCAGCGCCGCAACAGAGTCGACAACGACAACGTCCAGAGCACCGGAACGGACGAGCGCATCGGTGATCTCAAGCGCCTGCTCGCCGGTGTCCGGCTGCGAGATCAGCATGGAGTCAATGTCCACACCGAGAGCCTGTGCATAGTCCGGATCGAGCGCGTGCTCCGCGTCGATGAAGGCCACCTCGCCGCCGCGCTTCTGCGCCTCGGCAATGATATGCAGCGCAAGCGTGGTCTTACCGGACGATTCCGGGCCGTAGATCTCCACGATTCGGCCGCGCGGCACACCGCCGATACCGAGCGCCGCATCGAGTGCCAGCGAACCGGTCGGGATCGCGTCAACCTGCATTTCAGGCTTATCGCCCAGACGCATAATCGCGCCCTTTCCAAAATTCTTTTCGATCTGGTGAACTGCGGTTTCCAGTGCTTTTTTCTTGTCAGATGCGGGGGCAGGCGTTTCGTAATTCGCTTTTTTCTTGTCCATGATAATTACGCTTCCTCTCTGATATCCTTCGCGATCACAGCACGCGGAATCTCCGCAGTATCCGCCGCGACCTGCATGATCTCAAATTCATTTTCTTCGAGCAGACGGCAGATGGCACCATCCTGTCCCATGCCGAACTCAAAACAGATATATCCGCCGGGTTTGAGCGCCGTGCGGAAATTATGTATGATTGCGCGGTAAAAATCCAAGCCGTCCTCGCCGCCGTGCAGCGCCAGATGCGGCTCGTAGTCTTTCACCGAACGGTCCAGCTTTTCCATCTCTTCCGTCGTGATATACGGCGGATTGGAGATAATCAGGTCAAACTGGCCCAGATACGACGGGGCAGGCTGCAGCGCATCCACACACACACAGCTCACCCGTTTGTTCAATCCCTGACTCGAGACATTGCGCCGTGCCACGCTCAGCGCAGCCTGCGAAATGTCGGCCAGTGTCACCCGTGCGTCTTTGACGCGATTGGCTACCGCCAGACCGATGCAGCCGGAACCGGTACACAGATCAAGAATCCTCGGATTCTGCTCCAAAAACAGCGCCCGACGAATCGCCAACTGTGTCACAACCTCCGTGTCATCGCGCGGTATCAGCACATCGCGCGTAACTGCCAGCGGCATACCGTGGAACTCCCACTGCTCAAAGATATAAGCCAGCGGTTCGTCATCAAGGACGCGCTGCACCAACTCGTTCATCTGCTGCTCGAGTGCCTCCGAGGCCTGCAGCTCACGATCGGCAAGGATCTGCTCGATCCGCATGCCACTGGCGTGGCTCAGCAGTGCACGGGCCAGTCTGGCCGCGTTTTCCCCTTCTGTCGGCAAAAGCGCGCTGCGCGCATCCAGATACAAGTCGGCATAGGTTTTCACCAGGTGTCCGCCCCTTCCTCTTCCGGAATGACCAGTGTCAGCGCCTCAATGGCCACTTCGATCATGGAGTCATCCGGTTCATTGGTGGTGAAATTCTGGAACCACATACCCGGCTTTGCGATCGCGCGGGTCAATGCGTTATCATGACGGCCAACCCAGCGGTTGCACTCATAGCTGACGGCTACAATAACCGGCAGCAGTGCCAGATGCGCCAGCATACGCAGCAGTGTGTTCGAGATCTGGATCACAGACCCGACCAGAATGCTGATGAAAATCACCACAAACATAAAGCTCGTGCCGCAGCGCGGGTGCTGGCGGCTCATCGGACGGACATTTTCCACCGTCAGAGGCAGCTTCGCTTCATAGCAGCGAATGGTTTTATGCTCCGCGCCGTGATAGGAGAATACGCGCCGCATATCTTCCATGCGCGAGCACAGCGCCAAATAGCCGATAAATAGCGCGATCTTAACCACGCCCTCAAGCAGGTTGCGCAGAACATACATCTCGCGCACCGCAGGGATCAAACCAACGAGGAACGTCGGCAGCAGGAAAAACAGGCCGACGGAAAAGAGAATTCCCAGCGCGACGGCAAAGTAGATCACCGCCTGGCTGAATTTTTCCGATCCCAGCTTCTTCTCCAGCCACAGATCCAGCTTCGACGGCTCAGTGTTTTCGGCTTCATCCGGGAAATAGTCCGCGGAGAACATCAGCGCCTTGACGCCCGAGACCATCGACGAGCCGAAATTGACCACGCCGCGAATCAGCGGCCAACCGCAGATCGGATGTTTGTCCTTGATCAGCTTCAGGTCCTCCACCTTGCAAACAAGGCCCTCCGGAGCGCGCACAACGATCGCCTGCTTCTGCGGGCCGCGCATATAAATGCCCTCGATCAGCGCCTGACCGCCAATGAGTGTTTTGAATTTTTCCTGACTTGCGCCATATTCCTGTTTCATGCTCATAACCTTTCTCAGAGATCCTCCGCCGGAAGCCGGATCGTAACCAGCGTGCCGCCCCCGGACGCATTGCTCAACTCAAGCGTACCGCCGTGCATCACGACGATCTCATCGCAGACGGCCAGTCCGATTCCGCTGCCGCGGGCTTTGCTCGAGCCTTTATAGAACTTCATTTTTACATGCGGCAGTTCTTCCTCCGGAATACCGGGACCATAGTCACGGATGCGAACGACAACCTGCTTGTCCTCAAAGTGGATTGAAGCGTCGATCCGGCTGCCTTCGCCGCCGTGCTTTGCCGCATTATCGAGAATGTTCAGGAATACCTGCCGCATGCGCTGCGGGTCGCAGGTGATCTCCGGAATATCCTCGTCATTTTCCATGTAATTGAGTATGATGCCCTCCTGCTTCAGGCGGCTGCCATACATAAAGACCGTGTCCTCGAATTCTGCACGCAGGTCGCACAGCTCCACACTAAGGGTGAAGCGGCCGTCCTGAAGCTTCGTGAAATCCAGCAGCTCCATAACCATTTCGGTCAGACGGCTGGTCTCGCGCAGGATCGTCTGAATGCCGCGGCGCGTCTGCACCGGGTCAAACTCATCTGCAGCCAGCAGCGTCTCACCCCAACCGGTGATCGCTGTCAGCGGCGTACGCAGTTCGTGTGAGATTGAGGAGATGAATTCGGTCTGTGTTTTTTCCGACTGTCCGATCTTGATCGACATATCATTGATGGTTTCTGCCAGTTCACCGATCTCATCGTCGTAGCGTTTCTGAATCTGTGAACCGTAACTGCCGGCCGCAATGCGTTTGGCGGTCGCATTGATTTCCTGCACCGGACCGATGATGGTGCGGATAAAGTAGCGGCTGTTGAAAATAACGAGCGCAAATACCGTCAGTCCGACCAGGATCGTAAGCGCAATGATATAAAGAATCTGCCGGTCAACCAGGCGCAGACTCGTGACATAGCGCAGCACGCCAATGACTTCGCCATTGGTGTAGATCATCGGGCTCGAGACCGCCATAATGCGCTCACCGGTCGCAGGATTGCGGCCGGAAAACACTGCGATCTTCTGTGTTTCGATCGCGTCCGTGATATCGCTCGTCCCCGGATAGCCGCCGGCCCACTGGCCATAGGACGAGGCTACAATTCCACCGCGTGTATTGATAAACTGCAGTTCCAGCGAGTTTTTCTCTTCAAACGACTGTGCATATGCAATGCACGACTGATAGTACTCGTTATAGCTCTGACTGATATAGTTTCCAAAGAAGTCGGTCGTCGTCTTGGCCTTGGCCACCAGACCGGACTCCACATTGGAAAAGTAGTAGACACACATCGTAATGGAAATGATCAGCACGGCGATCAGAACCACCGCCAGAATGACACTGACGTTATTCAGCAGCCAGCGCCGCTGGATACCAAACGGCTTTTTCAGTCGGCTCATCGCCGCACCTCCTCCCAAAATTATGTCAACTTATTCAAGCGCCCCACTTGTAGCCAAAGCCCCACACTGTTGTAATGTACGTCGGGTTGGCGGTATCGTCTTCGATCTTGATACGCAGTCGGCGGATGTTGACATCGACGATCTTCAGCTCGCCGTCGTAGTCACGGCCCCAGACAGCCGAAAGGATATCCTCACGGGAGAGTGCGCGGCCGGGATTCTGCATAAACAGCTTCATGATCGCATACTCGACCTGCGTAAGCTTAATACGCTGGCCCTTCTTCTCCAGCGTACGGTTGCGGGTGTTGAGCAGAAACGGTCCCTGTGCCAGTTCGCCTTCCTCTGCCACGGCATCCCCGCCGACACGGCGGTAGAGCGCATCAATGCGCGCCGTCAGTTCCGCCGGGGAGAACGGCTTGGTCACATAGTCGTCCGCACCCGTCATCAGACCAGTCACCTTATCCATCTCCTGTGTACGGGCCGTCAGCATAATGATACCAATGGTCTTGTTGGTTGCGCGGATATTGCGGCAGACCTCAAAACCGTCGATATCCGGCAGCATGATATCCAGAATCGCCACGCCAATATCCGGATTATTCTTCAGCTGCTCCAGCGCCTCGGCGCCGGTGCCGGCCTCAATCGCCTTATAACCGGCGCGTTCAAGGTTGATGACTACAAAGCTGCGGATGGAGACCTCATCTTCCAGAATCAAAACCTTTTTCATCATTACAACTCCTTATGGCTTACATTTCACCGGTATTCCAGTCTACCCGGATATACCGGAACCAAGTTTTCAGTTCCTCTTCAGTCATGCTCTTGCCCCAGGTGTCGGTACCCAGAGACGCGGCAAACGTCACGTCGCCCTTCGTTCCAAGGATAAATCGACCGTCAGATGTCGCCAGTGTTTCGCGGTTATCACCTGTGAACGCATAGATCGTGAAAATCTCCCTGGATTCCCGATCTGCGCCATACCAATGCGAGAACACATACCCACGGACACCGGAGACCGCCTCACTGCGAGAAACAGTCAGATTGTTGACCCACAGGTCCGGCAGCACAACATACCAGCCGGCCGAGTAATTGTGATATGTCGTGATTTTCTGCGTGCGGCTGCCGTCGAGACTCAGGCTATACCAGTGGATCGTCCAATATGTATCCGTGTTCTCTGTACCGGACGCAGACGGAAGCTGTGTGGGCTCCGGCAGTTCGATGACACCGTCGGAATCAATATCCGTTGCATAGACGTAATAGTTGCGGACCGTCAATGCCGAAAGGCCGGTTTCCGTTTCAGCGGTAATGTTGCAGAACACGCCGTCGCGGATCGCGAACACATCCGTAATGATTCCGGACTCTTCATAGGTGCTTGCAACCAGAATCGCGGGGATGCCGTTTTCGATCTTACCGGCGATGATGCGCTTGATCGCACCAACGCCAACCGACATGGACGCCTCCGGTTCGCGTTCGATCTGGCCGTCTATGCTGGTATAAAGCTCCGCAACACCGGTACGTTCTTCCGGATTGAATCGCAGCACAAACAGGTCGGACAAGCCGTCACCGGTCAGATCCGAAACGGTGTACTCCGTGTAGTTGCAGTTCATCAGTTCAACCACATTGCCGTTGCGGATCGAATACACACCAAGCGCCTGCAGGACCTGATCCGAGACCTGACGGCCAACCACAATTTCCAGCCCCGGCTCGCCGTCAAGCTGGACATATTCAACACTGTCAAACGAGCTGCCGCTGCCCTCAATGACCGCAATATTCTGATAGGTGCCTTCCACCAGATCAAACAGATACAGCTTCAGCGGATTGGTATCGTCCGACTTTAAGAAAACAATCGCCTCATTGACTCCGTCTCCGTCAAGATCCGCGAGCTGAACCGGCTGCTGATTCGATCCGGTCTGCGGCGCAGCGTAAGAGCTGCTGCCAATGATTTCATCAATGGCCTGCTGCAGTTCATTATATGAATCCGATTGGCGCGGCAGAGAGTAAAGCTCGTCCGTCGACTGGATCACGCATCCGGACAGACCAAGCATCACTGCAGTGATCAGCGCGATCAGAAATATGCTCTTTCTTTTCACCGCGTTCCGCTCCTTTCTGCCCGAATACGGCGGTAAAATCTCTAATAAAATATTATAGCACGGATTTTGATATTTGAACAGCGTTTTCTATTTCGATACCACACCGTCTGCACCGAGCAATTCCCGCAGTTCACTCATCATATCTGCCGCAGGCCCGCAGACCGTTCCGCGTTTGACTTTCGTGTCTTCAAAATAGAGCACGACCGGCACAGCGCCGGGGAACATATTGAGGATCGCTTTGGTCTTGCGGTATTCCAGACTGTCCTCGCTCGGCAGCTTCAAATACAACTTCGTCATCTTCGGCGCGGGCTGCTCAGCCAATGCCATATGCTCCGCGTCTGTGATCGGCCGCGCAAGATTGAGCATCAGCTGCGGGTCTTTGTCATCGCGCACCGAGATTTTGCCTTGTACAATCACCGCAGAATTCTCCTGCAGGTAATTGCCGTACTGCTGCAGGGCACGGGCAAACACGAGCATCTCCATCGACGCCGTATCGTCTTCCAGCGTCACATAAGCAAACGCGGTGTTGTTGCGCGAGGTTTTCATTTTAACCGACTGCACGACACCCGCAACAGTAATGAACTGCTCATCGCGGTAGTGCTTCGGTCCTTCCGCATCGGCGAAGTCGTCGAGAATCGAACCGATTGTCACGGCGCCGGCGCGCTTGACCTGTTCGCGGTAGCCATCCATCGGATGACCGGACAGGTACAAACCGGTCGTCTCCTTCTCCATCGCCATCAGTTCCCGGCGCGGCAGCTCCGGGATCTTCGGTACAGGGATCGCGGAAGCCGGGGTTTCCTCTTCTTCCTCGACGAAGTCAAACATCGAGGTCTGTCCCTCTACATTGCGGCGGCGGGCGTCCTGAATCGAATCAAGCACCGCCTCATAGATTTTCAGAAGCTGTGAGCGATACAGGCCGAAGCAGTCCATTGCACCACACTTAATCAGGTTTTCAACAGCGCGCTTGTTCAGGTCCATTCCCTGCATTCTGGTGCAGAAATCTTCCAGTGAGCGGAACTTTCCGCCGGCTTCCCGCTCTGCCATCAGGCGCTGGACAAAGCCACGGCCGATGTTTTTCACCGCTGCCAGGCCGAATCGGATTCCGCCTTCGACGGCCGTGAAATTGTCGCCGGACTCATTGATATCCGGCTCAAGCAGCGCAATGTTCAGCTCCTTGCACTCGGCGATATACTCGGAAATTTTACCCGTCGAGTCAAGCACCGACGTCATCAGCGCAGCCATATACGCCTTGGGGTAATGGCACTTCAGATATGCCGTCTCATAAGAGACGATGGCATAGCAGACCGCGTGAGATTTGTTGAATGCATAGTTTGCAAAGTCCAGGATCTCATCGTAGATCGCGTTGGCAGCTGCCTCCGAGACGCCGTTGGCCACAGCGCCGCAGATATTTCGCTCCGGATCTCCATAGACGAACGCCTTTCGTTCCGCCACAATGACGTCCTGCTTTTTCTTGGAGATGGCGCGGCGCATATTGTCCGCCTGAGAAAGCGTATAGCCGCCAAGCTGTCGGAATATCTCAATGACCTGCTCCTGATAGACCATACAGCCATAAGTGACCGACAGGATCGGTTCAAGCAGCGGTGTGCGGTAGCGAATCGACTTTGGATCGTGCTTTGAGGCAATGAACTTCGGGATCGAATCCATCGGACCGGGGCGATAGAGCGCCACAATAGCGGTCATATCTTCAATCGACTGCGGTTTTAAGCCCGTACAGACCGATGTAATACCCGCAGATTCGAGCTGAAACACACCGCTCGTCTTACCCTCGGTGAGCATTTTGAACGTCTCCGGGTCGTCCTGCGGCACGGTCTCGATATCAAACTCCGGTTCTGTTTTCCGGATTTCCTTCTGTGCCTCATCAATGACGGTCAGGTTGCGCAGGCCAAGAAAGTCCATCTTCAGAAGTCCCAGTTCCTCCAGTGTGGTCATCGTGTACTGCGTGACGATCGTCTCATCGTTGGTGGCCAGCGGGACATACTCATGCACCGGGTGCGCTGTGATGACAACGCCTGCCGCGTGGGTCGAAGTATTGCGCGGCATTCCCTCGATCGAGCGGGCCGTGTCAATGAGCAGCTTGACGCGCTCATCGCCTTCGTAGAGCTCACGCAGCTGCGGTGAAGCCTTCAGCGCCTCGTCAAGCGTGATGTGCAGCGTTGTCGGCACCGCCTTGGCGACGATATCCGTCTCCGCGTACGTCATATTCAGCGCACGGCCGACGTCACGGATTGCGCCGCGTGCCGCCATTGTACCGAAGGTGACGATCTGCGCCACATGATCGGCGCCATACTTGCGCGTGACATAGTCGATGACCTCGCCGCGGCGGTTGGCGCAGAAGTCCATATCAATATCCGGCATACTGACGCGGCCGGGATTCAAAAAGCGTTCAAAAACGAGGCTGTACTGCACAGGGTCGACATCGGTAATGTGCAGGCAGTACGAGACAATGCTGCCCGCGGCACTGCCGCGGCCCGGGCCAACCGGGATATCCTCGCTGCGGGCGAAGCCAACGAAGTCGGAAACAATCAGGAAGTAATCGACATAGCCCATTTCCCGGATGGTCTGCATCTCATAATCGAGCTGCTTTCTGACATTCTCCGGCTGATCGGGATACCGCTCGGCAAAGCCGTCGAGACAGAGCTTTTCAAAGTATGTCCAGTTGGTGTAGCCCTCCGGGATCGGGAATCGCGGCAGGTGGTACTTGCCGAACTCAATTTCCAGATTGCATCGGTCTGCGATCTTCTGGGTGTTGGAGATCGCCTCAGGATAATTGGGGAAGAGTTCCGCCATTTCGGCCTCACTTTTGAGATAGAACTCCTCCGTCTCAAACTTCATACGATCCGGATCATCGATGGTCTTTCCCGTCTGGACGCACAGCAGCACATCGTGCATCGCAGCATCTTCTTTGCGCAGGTAGTGCGCGTCGTTTGTCGCCACAATCGGCAATCCGGTCTCACGCGCAATCCGCAAAACCCCCTGATTGACGCTCCGCTGCTCTGCGATTCCGTGATCCTGCAGTTCCAGATAGAAATCATCCGGCCCGAACAGCTTGGCCAGTTCCAGTGCATACGCCTTGGCCCCGTCGTAATCGTTGTCCATCAGGCGCTGCGGGATCTCACCGGCCAGGCAAGCCGACAGCGCGATCAGTCCCTCCGTGTGGCCGCGCAGCAGCTCCATATCAATGCGCGGACGGCCGTAAAATCCGTCGAGAAACGCCTGAGAAACCATGTAACTCAGGTTTCGGTAGCCTGTTTCGTTTTTGCACAGCAGCACCAGATGGCGGTTGTCGTTGTCCACGCCATGCACGCGGTCGTGCCGTGACCGCGGCGCAACATAGACCTCGCAGCCGATGATCGGCTTGATGCCCGCCTTCTGCGCCGCTTTGTAGAAATCAATGCAGCCATACATCACGCCATGATCGGTAATGGCGCAGGTATCCTGTCCAAGCTCCTTGAGCCGCTCCATCAGTTTCCCGATGCGGCAGGCTCCGTCGAGCAGGCTGTACTCCGTATGTACATGCAGATGAACAAAACTCATGTGTCCGCCCCTCCCTGCTGCTCCGCTGCCATCGCAATGAGCTTACGCATCCGGTGATTGATTGCTGATTTGGTGATCGGCGGCTCAATCATCTCTGCCAGCTCCGAAAGCGTACACTCCGGATTTTCAATACGCAGCAGTGCTGTCTGGCGCAGCTTCGGCGGCAGTTCGTCCAGATTGAGGCTGTGGATCGCACTCAGCTGCTCCTGCGCAGCGTCGACGACCTTCGTCAGGTTCGCCGTCTCACAGTTGACGCGGCGATTCACCGTGTTGCGCAGGTCTTTTTCGACCTTCGCCTCCATGATCTCCATCGCACAAACCGGCGCGCCCAGCTTGGTCAGAACATCCTCGATCGCCTCGGATTGCTTGAAATACAGGACGATACTGCCGTTTCGCATCGTATCCTTGGGATGAAAATCCATCTCGAGCAGCAGCGAATAAGTCTCCCGGCCCGCTGTCCGGTGCGCCGTTGTCAGTTCAAGATGATACCGTTTCTCCGGGTCCGTCACCGAACCGCCCGCTAAAAACGCACCGCGCAGAAACGCCGCCCGGCAGCACACATCTTCCAGAACACCCAGATTGACATGCAGTGCCAGACTGTTCTCCGCCGAATAGCCGAATGCCGCAAAGATCTCGCTGATCTTCGCGCTGTCTTTGATCAGAAACGTCTGCTTGCCGGACGCCTCTTCCGGAAGCGAGTCAAACTCCAGATTGAACGCGCGTTTGAGCAGCTTCGGCAATCGCTCGGCAAAGCTTGTGCTCTCCGTCACAATCCGGATCAGGTTGGGGGTAAATGTATTGCAATAGAGCAGCACGCCATAGCACTCTGCCACCGCGCAGCACTTTTTATTGACCGCAAGGCGGCACAATTCCGCCTTTACATTGGACGAAAAGGACACAGCGTCCACTCCTTCTTTTCCAAATTACGAACGACTGCTCCACAGCAGCTCCATGAGCGTCCGGGCCAGCTGCTGCGGGTTGTGGCGCACGCGCTGCACATCATTTGCCAGCAGCGGCGCTTCCACGACGCGCACGCCCATCGCCTCCAGCTCTTCCCGGCAGACATTCAGCGGCTCAGCGCCCTCGGCCCGGTAGGCTTGTACCAGCTCGGCAGGCACCGGTGCACTGTTGGCAAGGCAGACATCGACCAGACCGCTGCCGCCATGCGCGAGCAGCGCCCGCAAGTGATCCGGACCGGTGTAGCCCTCGGTCTCGCCGTCCTGCGTCATGATGTTGAGCACGCACACTTTCAGTGCCTTCGACTGTACGATCGCCTCGGCAATACCGTCGACCAGAAGATTGGGGATGATGCTCGTGTAGAGGCTTCCCGGCCCAAGAATGATCATGTCGGCATCCAGGATCGCGCCGACCGACTCGGGCAGTGCACGCGGATGTTCCGGCACAAGCCGGACGCGCCGTATCGGGCAGTCCGTCTGCTTCTTGGCCAGAAAAATCTTGCTTTCGCCGAGAACCGTCTCGCCGTTTTCAAACTCCGCTTCCAGATAGATATCCTGATTGGTCACCGGCAGCACACGGCCGGTGATCGCCAGAACTTCGCCCATACGGCGCACTGCCTGATCAAAGGTGTCGGAAATGCCGTTGAGCGCCGCCAGAAACAGGTTGCCGAAGCTCTGCCCCATCAGACTGCCCTCGGTGAAGCGGTAGTTAAGGATCTGCTCCATGGCAGGCTCTGTGTTGGCCAGCGCCAGAATACAGTTGCGAATATCGCCCGGCGGCAGCATGCCCAGCTCCTCGCGCAGCATGCCCGAACCACCGCCGTCATCCGCAACCGTTACGATTGCCGTAATATTTTTGGTATATCGCTTCAGTCCCCGCAGCATCGTCGCCAGACCATGCCCGCCGCCGATGGCAGCAATGCGTGGATTGCCCCGTCCGGGGATATATACCTTTGTGCCGTCTTCGCGCACAGAATGCATCGTCAGCCCCTCCCCAGATCGCGGTGGCTGACCGAAGCAGCAAAGCCCTGCCGGCCAACAAATTTACCAATTTCCTCGGCGATTGCCGCAGAGCGATGGCGTCCGCCCGTGCAGCCGATGGCGATCACGAGCTGACTCTTCCCCTCCTCCAGATACAGCGGCAGCGCAAAAGCCAGCATATCCTCGAGCTTTGCAACAAAATCTTTCGTCTGCTGATAAGAAAACACGAAATCCCGAACCGGCTGTTCCAGGCCGGAATGCATCTTGAGCTCGGCGATATAGTACGGATTCGGCAGGAATCGGACGTCAAAGACAAGGTCGGCGTCCATCGGGATGCCGTATTTGTAGCCAAACGACATGACATTGACCGCCATAGCGCGCTCCGGCGTATTGCCGCCAAACAACCGAATCAGCTCACCGCGCAGCTTGGCGGTGGAGAGATTGGTCGTGTCAATGATATGACCGGCGCGGTTGCGCACCGGCGCGAGCAGCTGCTTCTCACGCTCGACTGCATCGAGCAGCGGCGTTCCGTCCACGGTCAGCGGATGCTTGTGGCGAGTCTCTTTATAGCGTTTGACGATCGCTTCGCGGCTCGCCTCCATAAACACGACCGAGTACTCCAGTCCCATTTCATCGAGCTCATCGAACGCCTTGAACAGCGTGTCAAAGGTCAGTCCGCCGCGAATATCGGTAACCAGCGCGACCTTTTCATACCGGCCGCGTGTTGCCAGACAGAGCTGAGCAAACTGTCCGATCAGCGAGGCGGGCATATTGTCCACACAGTAGAAGCCAAGGTCCTCCAGATTGGAAGCGACGTTACTTTTTCCTGCACCGGACAGGCCGGAGATGATTAAAAACTGCATCTATGGTCCTTCCTTTCCGTCACAACATCCGCACTTCCGGCTCCAGCCGGATCCCGCTGTGCTCAAAAACCGTCTTTTGCACATGCGCCATCAGCGCTTTCACATCCTGCGCCGTCGCTCCTCCGGTGTTGACCACAAAACCGGCATGCTTCGGTGAGACCTGTGCGCCGCCGACGGCCGCCCCCTTCAGTCCCGCCTGATCGATCAGCGCAGCGGCAAATCCACCCTGCGGGCGCTTAAACGTGCTGCCCGCCGAAGGATATTCCAGCGGCTGCGAGGTGCGGCGTTTTTGTGCCAATTCCTCCATCTTTGCGCGGATCACAGCCGGGTCACCCGGCTGCAGACGATACTCCGCGCGCAGGACGATCTCATCGGTCTTTTCAAATGCACTCGTGCGGTAACCGAACGCCTGCTCGCTGCCGGTATAGCAGCGCACCGCGCCGTGTCGCGTCATGGTCCACGTGCGCGTCTGCACCTGACACAGCTCGCCGCCGTATGCACCGGCATTCATCACCGTGCCGCCGCCTACCGTCCCCGGAATTCCATGGGCAAACTCCAGTCCGGCCAGGCCGTTCGTGCAGGCAAACATCGCCAGTCTGGCCAGTGTCACACCGCACTCCGCCACGATCACACCCGGTTCCGGCATCGACAGGCCGTTCAGGCTTTCCCGCGTGCAGATCACCAGTGTCTCAAGGCCTTCATCCGGCGCCAACACATTGGTTCCTGCTCCCAGAATAACCGGTTGGATGTCCCATTTTCCGGACTGCTCCAGCAATATGCGCAATTCTTCTTCCGTTTTCGGCCGCGCAACCAGCGCAGCAGGGCCACCGATGCGAAACGACGTATGCTTTGCCAGCAGTTCATGTTCCTGCAGCGACAAAGTCGGCGCCAGCTCGCGCAGGCAGGTTTGTAAATCGGTCAATCTGCTCATAAACGCCTCCGGGTGGATAATCTTATTAGATTATTATAGCAGAGATCTTCCTGAAATAGAATACCCCTGTTTTCCCCTTTTGTATATTTTATATAGGTATCATAAAAAGAGGCGCTGCCCTTGCAGTGCCTCTTTTTCAATCATTGTTCCCGCATGGAAGCTTCAAAGTGCTGGTTGAGCTGTTCATTGAACTCCCGGGCCGCATTGTAGCCCATTTTTTTCTGACGGTTGTTCATCGCAGCAACCTCCAGAATGACCGCAAGGTTGCGTCCCGGCTTGACCGGAATGGTCAGCGACGGAATCTTGACGCCGAGGATATCGACATAGTTGTCCTCAAGACCCATCCGGTCATAAGGATACCCATCGCGCCAAGACTCGATGTTGATCACCATATCGATATATGTGCTGTCTTTGACTGCGCCCATACCGAACAGATGTGCAACGTTCGTCACACCAATGCCGCGCAGCTCGATATAGTGGCGGATCAGCGCCGGGGCTGTGCCAACCAGCGAATGCTCCGTCACTTTTTTGATCTCAACAGCATCGTCGGCAATCAGCCGATGACCGCGTTTGATCAATTCGACCGCGGTTTCCGACTTGCCAACGCCGCTCTCTCCCGTCAGGAACAGGCCTTCGCCATAGACCTCAACCAGTACGCCGTGACGCGTGATGCGCGGGGACAGATATGCCTTGAGCGTCGCAATCAGCGTAGACATCAGGTTCGAGGTAGTCTCTTTGGAGCGCAGCACTGTGATATCGTGCTTTTTCGCCATAATAATACATTCTTCCAGCGGTTCCAGATCGCGTGCGACGATCAGCGCCGGAATTTTATAGGAGAAAAAGCGGTCAAATACCACAAACCGCTCCTCACTCGACAGATCTTCCAGATACGTCGTCTCAACCAGGCCAAGTACCTGCAGACGCCCCGGCTCAAAATGTTCAAAAAAACCTGTAATCTGCATGCCCGGACGGTTGACATCCTCAATGGTCACGCGGATCTTTTCATAATCGGAAGAAACAAACGCCGGTGTCAGATGAAATTCCTCTGCAATCTGTGTCAGCGGAACACTGTAACTTGCCATGCTCTCACCTCATTTTTTCTGATTATATCCGGTTTTGCTCGTTTTCGCAACCATTTCGCTGACGATCTGTTCTGAATTCGTTTTGATTGCGTTTAGTAAACCCGCACAAAAACAATCTTAGAAAAAATGCGATTTTTTCTATTGCATTTTCGCCTCTAATCTGCTAATATATCAGTCGACGCTCAAAGCGTCCTATCATTACGATTGATCTGTAAAGGCAAGGAGGTGCAGCAAATTGGCTAAGTGCGATATCTGCG
>CAZUKJ010000010.1:0-18286 GCA_964620855.1 uncultured Oscillospiraceae bacterium | reverse complement strand
GTACCGGATGGTGGACGTGCTTGAAGAGCTGGTCTGCAGCTTTGCAGAATAAGAACAAGGGCTGCCGCAGAACGTTTTGTTCTGCGGCAGCCTTAGTTGCTTTTATGCCGGAGCGGATACGGCTGCGGTAAGTTCCTGCACGACGGGCTGCAGCTCGTCTGCCTCCCAGTCTTCGCCGACGACGAACAGCGCCCGGAACAGCAGCTCCCGGACCGGGTCTTCCCGATACACGCGCGCGCCGTCACCGTGTGTATGCGCGGCCAGATCGCAGAGTCCGGACAGGATCTGCAGCTTGAGGGTGCGAATCGGTTCTTCCGCATCCCACAGGAGATCCATATCATAATTGCTCGTTCTTCCGCAGGGAGACGCGCAGAGGTAGCACATCGGGACGAGCGCGCGCTTTTCTTCATCCGCCCGGTCAATGGCGGCCGAAAGTGCCGCGGCATCCCGACGCTCGCCCGCGGTAAGCAGGCCCGCAAGTATGCCCTGGCAGGTCGATTCCGTCACCAGATGCTCGTTGCCGTAGGTCGCTCTGGACAAGCCGATCAGCGCGCCGGCCAGCCGGTCGCGCAGCGCGGCAGTCTCTTCCTTCCGACTCCAAATCATCCTTCTCTCTCCTTTTTCGCCGGGTTACTTTTCCAGCAGGCGGCCGTCTGCGTAGACGATGACAACGCGCAGCGGGATCTCTTTGCCGCTCGCCTGAATCGCCTCTTTGACTGCAAATTCCATGCCGCCGCAGCAGGGGACTTCCATGCGCGTGACCGTCACGCTGCGGATGTCGTTTGCCGCGAAGATCTGCGTCAGCTTCTCGGCGTAGTCGCCTTCATCGAGCTTCGTGCAGCCGATCAGCGTGATGCGGTCGCGGATAAAGCGGTTGTGAAAGTCGCCGTAGGCATAAGCGGTACAGTCGGCAGCGATGAGCAGATCTGCACCGTTAAAGTAGGGGGCATTCACGGGCACCAGCTTGATCTGCACCGGCCACTGCCGCAGCTGGCTGGGCACCTCGACCGGCGCGGCGGCAGACACCGGATGTATTTGACGGCTCTGAGAGCCGGGGCAGCCGCCGGTCTGCGCCGCCGCTTTTGCCGCCTGTGCGCGGCGAACGGCTTCTGCGTCGTAAGCGGGGGCTTCGCGCTCTTCAAAAGAGATCGCGGATTCCGGGCAGGCCGGCAGACAGTCGCCAAGACCGTCGCAATAGTCCTCGCGCAGGAGCTTTGCCTTGCCGTTTGCGATCCCGATTGCGCCCTCGTGGCAGGCGCTGGCACACAGGCCGCAGCCTGTGCATTTGTCTTCGTCGATCAGAATAATTCTTCGAATCATGGGGAATACCTCCGGTTGGCCTGTGGGGGGGGTACAGGCTGTTTTTACGAGTTAATTATACTGCCTGCGTCGGCCGGGTTGCAAGTGTAATCTCTGCCTTGGCCGAAATTGGATTACAAAACGGAATGGGAGCACTGCTTTCAGCAGCACTCCCATCTTTGTTTGGTTCAGTGGTACGGTTTCGTGTCAGGAGAGGATCATCTTGTCACTCAGGTCGTCGTCACCGACGTCTTTAAACTTCGCCAGCAGTGCTTCGACGGTCAGTGCGCGCTTTTCCTCGCCTGAGACATCGAGGACGATGCGGCCGTCTTTCATCATGATCAGGCGGTTGCCATGGGCGATTGCGTCGGACATGTTGTGCGTGATCATCAGTGTGGTGAGCTGGTCGCGCTGGACGATGCGGTCAGTTGCTTCGAGGACCTTCGCAGCCGTCTTCGGATCGAGGGCGGCGGTGTGCTCGTCGAGCAGCAGGAGCTTCGGCTTCTTCAGCGTGGCCATGAGCAGCGTCAGCGCCTGACGCTGGCCGCCGGAGAGCAGGCCGACCTTCGAGGTCATGCGGTCTTCCAGACCGAGGTCGAGGATCTTCAATCGCTCGGCATATTCCCGACGCTCGGCTTTCGTGATACCGGGCATCAGGGTGCGGCGCTCGCCGCGGCGGGCGGCCAGAGCGAGGTTTTCTTCGATCTGCATGGACGCGGCTGTGCCGGTCATCGGGTCCTGGAACACGCGGCCGAGATAACGGGCGCGCTTGTGCTCGGGCAGATGAGTAACATCGATGCCGTCGATGGTGATGCTGCCCTCATCGACCGTGAACACGCCGGCGACGGCATTGAGCATCGTCGACTTGCCGGCGCCGTTGCCACCGATGACGGTGCAGAAATCGCCCTCGCGCAGGTGCAGGGACAGTCCGTCAAGCGCGGTCTTGGCGTTAACCGTGCCGGGGTTGAAAGTCTTGGAGATCGCTTCAATCTTAAGCATGGTCATTACCTCCGTGTTTGACGGGTTTGGAGAAGAATTTGCTCTTCCAGTACGGAATGGCAAGGAAGATCGCGACGATCAGGGCGGTGATGAGCTTCATATCGTCGCCGCTCATGCCGAGGCTGATGACGATGGTATAGACCACGTAGTAGATAATTGCACCGAAGACGACGCTCAGCAGCTTCAGGCCGAAGTTGCGGAAAATCTTGCCGAAGATGACCTCGCCGATAATGACGGCGGCCAGACCAATGACGATCGCGCCGCGGCCCATATTAACATCGGCAAAGCCCTGGTACTGCGCCAGCAGCGCAGACGAGAGCGCGACGAGGCCATTGGCCAGCATCAGGCCGAGAACCTTGGTGAAGTTGGTGTTGATGCCCTGTGCGCGGCTCATGTTCTGGTTTGAGCCGGTTGCGCGCAGCGACGAGCCGAGCTCCGTGCCGAAGAACCAGTACAGCACAATGATCAGCAAAATGACAATCAGGCCGACGACAAAGATCGGGTTCTGCAGCGAGAGCACCTTAACATTGCGCGAGGAGACCAGCAGGGCGTAGTTGTTGGCATTGATCGGCTGGTTGGCCTTGCCCATGATTCGCAGGTTGATCGAATAGAGGGCCAGCTGCGTCAGAATACCGGCGAGGATGGCCGGGATGCCGCAGGCGGTGTGGAACAAGCCGGTGATCAGACCGGCAACCATGCCGGCGAGAAACGCCAGCGCCAGTGCGACCGGAATGCTGCAGCCCGCCATGGTCGACATGATAAACACGGCGCCGCCGGTACACATCGTGCCGTCGACCGTCAGGTCAGACACGTCGAGGATGCGGAAGGTGATATAAACGCCGATGGCCATGATGCCCCAGATCAAACCCTGAGAGATCGCGCCCGGCATGGCATTGAGCAATGCGGTGGGATTCATGTAGTGTCCTTCTTCCTTTGTTGGTTTAAATGCCTAAATAACACGATATGATATACTTTATCAGAAAAAAGCGGAAAAGGAAAGCCCTTTTCCGCTTTTTTGTAGGTTCGCAGCAGAGAAAGTCGGCAATCAGTCGAGGGCGACGTAGCCCTCCGGCGGGGTCAGACCGAGGTCGGCGCAGATCGCGGCATTATAGACGGCTGTCGCTTCTGCGTACTCGATCGGCATTTCAGAGATGTCGGCCTCGCCGGTCAGGACCTTCGCGGCCATCAGGCCGGTAGTGTAGCCGAGGTCATAATACTCGATGCACAGCGTCGCCACGGTACAGCCGCCGCAGATACCGCCGTCACCGCCGATAACCGGCTGGCCGGCTGGACGGCAGATGTTGTCGATGATCTCGGTGTTTGAGGCGACAGTGTTGTCGGTGGGGACATAGATCAGGTCGCAGTTGACAGTGGCAGTTTCAACGACGAGCGCAAGGTCGTTGGAGTCGGTGAAAGCGTAGTAGTCACAGCGGTAACCCTTATTTTCCAGCTCGGCCTTCATCACGTCGACCTGATACTGGCTGTTGGCCTCCGAGGAGCAGTACAGAAGCGCGACGGTTTTTGCGTCCGGGAACCACTCCTGCACCATCTCAGCCTGCGCCTGCAGGCTGGCGAGGTCGGATGCGCCGGAGACATTGCCGCCGACGGTGCCGTCAAAGCCATCGATGCCGAGGGCGACACCGTATTCGGTGACGGATGTGCCGAGGATTGGGGTCTCTTCCGTCGCTGCGACGGCGGCCTGCAGCGCTGGGGTGGCGTTGGCCATGATCAGGTCCACTTCCTCGGCGAGGAAGGTCTGGATGATGGTGGAGCATACGGTGTATTCGCCGCCGGCGTTCTGCGTATCGAATGAGACGCTGTCTCCGAGCTCGTCGGTGAGCGCGTCGATGAAGCCCTGCGTGGCGTCATCGAGTGCGACGTGCTGCATGAGCTGGCAGATGCCGACATTGTAAACATCATCTTCCTGCTTGCCGGCAGCACTGCAGGCGCACAGGCCGAGGACCATGACGACAGCGAGAAGCGATGCGGTCAGTTTGAGCTTGTTCATGTTCGATTCCTCCGTGATGCAAGGATTCAACAGATCCTGCAAATCTGTTTTTCATACTATTGCATCCGCAGGTAAAAGTCAACGACGATTTAAAGATTGAATGGTTATCATTTAAATTTTCAATGATAGTAAAAATAGTATCAAAAAAACCGGCCGTGAGAGGTCTCACGGCCGGTTGGTATTCGGTTAGGACGATTAGCTGATGGCAACGTAGCCTTCCGGGGCGGTCAGGCCGAGTGCATCACAAATGGCGGCGTTGTACTTCTTGGTAACCTGGGCGGCGTACTCAATCGGCATCTCGGAGATGTCGGACTCGCCGGTCAGGATCTTCGCAGCCATGAGGCCGGTGGCGTAGCCGAGGTCGTAGTAGCTGATCGACAGCGTGGCAACGCCGCAGCCGGCGCAGATGCCTTCCTCACCGGTAATGACCGGGATCTGGGCGGGCTGGCAGATGTTATCGATGATGCCGGTGTTGGCAGCGACGGTATTGTCGGTCGGGACATAGACGACGTCGCACCAGGTGATGGCGCTCTCGACGACGGAAGCGAGGTCGTTGGAGTCAGAGAAGGAGTACTGCTCGGCGTCATAGCCCAGCGCTTCGAGCTCGGCTTCGACGACATCAACCTGATACTGGCTGTTGGCCTCGGCGGAGCAGTAGATCAGAGCGACATTCTTGGCATCCGGGAACCACTCCTGCAGCATCGCAGCCTGATCGGCCAGCGGGGCGAGGTCGGAAGTACCGGAGACATTGCCGCCGACGAGGCCGTTAAAACCGGCGATGTCGAGCGCGACGCCGTACTCGGTGACGGAGGTGCCGAGGATCGGAACGTCAGCCGTGGCGGCGGAGGCGGCCTGCAGGGCCGGAGTGGCGTTGGCCATGATCAGATCGACTTCCGCAGCCAGGAAGTTGTTGACGATGGTGGAGCAGGTGGCGCTGTCGCCGGAAGCGTTCTGGTTGTCAAACTCAACCTGGCCCGGGAGCTGCTCGTTGAGCGCATCAATGAAGCCCTGGGTGGCGGCGTCGAGCGCGTCGTGCTGGACGAGCTGGCAGATACCAACGAGGTAGGTCGCAGTATCGGAAGATGTGTCAGCGTCGGCATCGGCATCCGCGTCAGACGAAGTGTCGCCGGTCTGGGTGTCGGTCGTGGTGGTCGAGGTGGTCGAGTTGGAGCTGGTCGTGGTGTCGTCGCTGCTGGAGCAGGCGACCATGCTGAAGATCATCGCGAGTGCAAGAAGCAGCGCGAGCAGTTTACTGAGCTTTTTCATTTCATTTTCCTCCAGTTTCTTTAGCACTTTTAATGGCTAAAGATATGATTCATGTTGTCAATTATACTCTCCCACCCGCAAAAGTCAATAGGCCAAGCCGCTCCGGTTTTACAAATTTTGACCCGGTTTTTTGTGAACTTCTTACGAATTGGCCGAAATTTTTTCGGAAATGAAGTGGGGAGGGAGAAAAAAGACGGCGCAAGCACAGCTTGCGCCGTAATGTTTTTACCGGGGCGGTGTTCTGTCGCCTGACCGGCCGACCAGATAGTCAAGACTGACGCGGTACAGATCGGCCAGACGGATAGCCAGTTCCAGCGGCAAAGGCCGCTCTCCGCGCTCGTACTTGCTGTAAAGCGAGCGATCACACATCAGATATTCTGCGATCTGACTCTGTGTCAGGTCACGATCTTCGCGCAGATCCCGTATCCGCAAATGCATCATTCATCACCGAAGCCAGTATAGTATGGGTCAATCTGGCCCATTGCGCTTTGGGACGAAATGTCCCGTGTCCCGCGATGCGCCGTTGGGGAAATGCTCAGCACTGCTTCATCAGCCGCAGATAGAACTCGACAGCGCGGCCGATCGTTTCAAGCCGGATGCGTTCATCGTTGCCGTGGATGGTGGCGCGTTCTTCTTTGGTCAGGTCGGCGGCGGAGAAGCGGTAGACGTGGTTGGACAGGTCGCGGTAGTTTCGGCTGTCGGAGCACTGAACCATCAGATACGGTGAGACGATGCATCCCGGCCAGGTGTGGGCAACCGCCAGAGCGACTTTGTTCCACGCTTCGCAGTCCGTCTCGGAGACAGGGCTCGGTTCCATCGAGTTGCCTACGGTCAGTGTCACCGTGTCATCACCGACTGTCTTTTTCAGCCGCGCGAGCGCTCCGGCGACGGTGTCGTGCGGATTCAGGCGCAGGTTGGCGGTCATTGAGGCCGATGGCGGCAGGACATTTGGTGCGGCGCTGCCGGAGGCCTGTGTAAAGGCGACCGTTGTGCGAAGCAGTGCGTTCATCTCTCCACCGCTGACGCGGCAGAGCAGGTCCAGCACCGGTCGGAAGAGCCACAGATTGGCGAAAATCAGCCGGTAGAGCGGAGTGGAGTGACGCCCCAGCGTGTCAAACATCTGTGCGGCAGGACCGGAAAGGTGCAGAGAAAACGGGTGGTCTTCAATGCGGCAGCAGGCTTTGGAGAGCCGGCCGACCGGCGTATGCGGCGGCGGCGCCGAGGCGTGTCCGCCTGCGGATTCGACTGAGAGTGTAACATTCATCATGCCTTTTTCGGCAATGCCGATCAGACCGCACGGCGCGCTGACGCCTGGAAAAACGCCCTCAACGACAGCACCGCCCTCGTCGACGACGAGCGCAGGCTGCACGCCGTTGGCTTCGAACCAGTGGACGATTTCCACCGCGCCCGGGCCGCTGACTTCCTCGCCGCCGGAGAAGGCGAAGTAGATATCCTGCGCCGGGACAAAGCCCTCCGCGATCAGGCAGTTGGCGGCAAAAAGCACGCCGTTGAAGGTCACTTTTGTGTCGAGTGTGCCGCGGCCCCAAAGCACGCCGTCTTCGATCTCGCCGGAAAAGGCATCCTTGCGCCAGTTTGCCTGTTCGACCGGGACGACGTCGTAATGTGCCATCATCACCGACGGCGCATTGTGGGCTTTGCCCGGCCAGCAAAACAGCAGCGCACGGCCGTCCAGGCGCGTGAGCGAGCAGGCGGAAAAGACGTTCGGGTACAGCTCCGGTAAGAGGCCGATGAGCTTTTCAAATTCGGCATCGTTTTCGAGCGCGGGGTCGTAATACGAAACGGTTTTGCAGCGGACAAGCTGCTGCAGCGCGCGGATCGCCGCGTCGCGGTCAAATGAGACCGGCTCAGGCGCGGGAAATTCGGCCCGGTTCGGGGTAAAGCGCACCGTGCGGACGATCAGCACGGCAAAAAGCGCGGCAAGCAGCGCAACAATAATCCAAAGCAGTATCAAAGGGCGTCGCCTTCCTTTCTATTGATAGAAAAAACGGGCCGCTGCAGCGAGCAGCGGCCCGGCGGGCATCAGAAGCGAACCTCGCGGGTGCCGTTCGCGTGGGAGCAGAACTGGGCAACGGCGTCTTCGAGGTAGAACAGCTGATAATTCGGCTCCGGCTTGTTGGCGTAGACCGTCTTAAGGTCCGGACCCTTGCTCTGGCCGCCGGCGTGGGTGTTGCGGCGGGCCTGCAGGGTCTCCTCGGTGGTGTCAAAGACGGCTTTGCCGGACAGACGCAGCCAGGTGCCGCCTGCACCACAGATACACAGCTCGACTTTCGGATTCTTGAGCATCTGGTCGTGGACCTTCTTGCCGGCGACGACGGAGAAGTACAGCTTGTCGTTGTGCTTCATCACGAAGCCGAACGGGCGGACGCGGGGCTGGTCACCCTCGCAGGTCGCAAAGTAAAACAGGTGGGCATTTTTCAGATATTCCAGGACTTCATCCATGATGGGTTTCCTCCTCGTAGTTTGTATTGTTGGGTGCGCTCAGAGCGCTTGCTTCAGAAGTTTCGCTTCCGCTTCGGGGGACATCGGACACCGGTACGGCGCGCCGCCGGTCTGCGCGAGAAATTCCGCCTTCGCCTCATCGACGAGCTGCGGCTGCTCAAGCAGCGTCACGGCGCACAGCGCCATGGCCTTGGCGGCGTATATCATGCCCTTGATGCCGATCTCCGTGCCGTAGGCCGAGCATGCCTGCCAGCTGTGGGGCATTCCGCACAGCGGGCCGCAGGCCGTGCCAAAGTTGATGCCGGGGGCGATGTGCATGACGTCGCCGGCGTCGGTCGAAGCCATCTCGCGCGCAAAGTTCGGCGCACACACGCCGGTTGCCAGCTGGCTGCCGGGGGCGAGGCCGAAGGCTTTGGACAACCGTTCGGCCAGTGGGCCGCGGGAATCGTTGAGCGCCTTGGCCAGCGCGAGGTCGTCTTCCGACCAGGGTTCAAACTCCGTCTGCTCCAGGCAGCGCTGCATCAGTTCGCCGAGCACGCCGTTGTTGAGCGTGTCGTAACAGCCGGAGGTCTGCTCGAATTCGAGCGTGGTATCGGTCATCAGCGCCGCGCCTTCTGCGACGTTTTTGAGCCGGCGCAGCACTTCGAGTGCCGACTCCATGTCCTTGGCGCGGACGGTGTAGTTGGCGGCGGCATAGTCGGGAATGATGTTGCTGGCGACACCGCCGTCGGTAATGCAGTAATGAATCCGAACATCGCTCGTCAGGTGCTCGCGAAGGAATTGCACGCCGATGCCGCACAGCTCGATGGCTTTGAGCGCGCTGCGGCCGTCTTCGGGGTTGCCGCCTGCGTGGGCCGTGCGGCCGTGGTAGCGGATGGTGACGGAAAGGCAGGCGACGTTTGCGCCGCGCTGCACGACGTTGCGGATATCCGGGTGGAAGACGAGACAGCAGTCGAGCTCGTCAAACACGCCGGCGTTGGCCATGATGCCCTTGCCGGCGGCGATCTCTTCGGCCGGGCAGCCGTAGAAGATGATCGTGCCGGGCAGGTTTTTCTCCTGCATTTCGGCCTTCGCGCCGATCACGGCGCCGACGTTGGCTGTGCCGAGCAGGCTGTGGCCGCAGGCGTGGCCGTAAGCACCGGGGACGACCGGCTCTTTTTCGGCACAGCCCGCCTTCTGACTCATACCGGGCAGAGCGTCGTACTCGCCGAGAAAACCGATCACGGGTGAACCGGAGCCGTATCTGGCGACGATTGCGGTCGGCAGACCGGCGACGCCGAGAGTGACGTCAAAGCCGGCGTTCGTAAGCAGTTCGGCTGTGCGCGCGGCAGCGTGTTTTTCCTGCAGCGGCGGTTCGGGATCAGCCCAGATTTCCAGCGAGAGCGCCTTGAGCTCGCCGCGCAGTGCGGAAATTTTATCAGCGGCAATAGACATGGCTGCGCCTCCTTACACGCCGGAAAGGGCGTTGCGCGCGGCCAGTCGTCCAAAGCTGAGCGCAATGGTGTGGCTCGTGCCGGGGAACATCGACGGGTCTTCGCCGCCGAAGCGGTTGCCCTGCACGTTGCCGGCGCAGTACAGGCCGGGAATCGGGCAGCCGTCCGGGTCGAGCACGTGGGCGTCGGCGTCGCTGGCCAGACCGCTGACGGTGACGAGCACCGGCGCGGGGGTGAGCTTACAGGCGTAGAACGGTGCGGTTGCCACCGGGAACAGTCGCGAAGGCTTCTTGCCGTAGTCATCGTCATGGCCCTGCTCGCAGAGCGCATTGTACCGGGCGATCGACGCGAGCGTGGTTTCCATCGGCAGACCCATCTTTTCGATCAGCTCTTCGAGCGTATCGGCCTTGAGCAGCTTGCCGGACTCGGCTTCTTTTTCAACGTCCTCGACGCTGGTGTAGCCATCCATCTTGTTGAGGGTGCGGTTGATCTTGCCGTCGCGCTGCGCCTGCTTGTCAAAGAGGTTGCTGACGGTGCCGTGGATGACGGAGAAATCGGCCGCGTGGGACGCCCAGGTAGAATCGAACAGCTGCCAGGAGAACTTGCCCGGCAGACGCTCGATGCGGTTTTCGATCTGCATACCGCCCGCGTCCTCGTTCATGAAGCGGCGGCCGAAGCGGTCGAGCTGCAAGAACGCGGTGATGCCGAGCGGGCCGCCCATGCTGTGGGCGACGTAGGCATGCGGGGGATCTTCGAGCTTTGCGCCCGCCCAGACGCCCATGCGGTGGCCGTCGCCGGTGTTGGCGCGGTTGCCAAAGGCGTCACGGCCGCCGTAGATGCGCGGCGAACCCTGCAGCTGCGGGGCGTAGTAGTAGAGCATATCCTCATCGCCGGAGTAGTCGCCAGTCGACAGAACAACGCCGCAGCGGGCGTTGGCGCGGAGGACAACGCCGTCTTTGTCCTGCGCGATGACGCCGGTGATACGGCCGTCTTCGCGAATGAGCTTGCGGACGGGGGTAAAGAAGTGCGCGTCGACCAGACCGGTCGCACAGGCGACTTCGAAGTTGCGCTTTAAGCAGCGCATATGGCCGCCCGGACGGAACTGCCACAGGCCCATATAGGTCGGGAAGTATTCGTCATCGTCCGGATCGTAGTGCTCGGGCAGAGGATAGCGCGCAGGCTGCAGGAAGTAGTCACAGCCTTCGGGCGCAGGATCGGTGGCCTTGTCGAGCAGGACCAGCTCGGGCATCGGCTGGATGTACCATTCGAAGTCCTCGCCGGAGTGTTCGGCCCAGTATTTGATGATGTTGTAATCGCCGCGGTAGCTGCCCTCTTTGACGATCTCAGCAATAATCTGCTGCTTGCGGTCGGAGAAGTTGCGCTCCCAGCGGTCGGTTTTCATGAAATTGATCGCGCCGAACGCGCCGGAGCGCGCCTGCACATCGGAACATTTTTCAAACAGGATCACGCTCGCGCCCGCCTCGGCTGCCGCGCGGACAGCAGCGACGCCGGCGATGCCGCCGCCGACGACGATCAGGTCGGCTTCGAGCGTCTGATCAATATGGTCAAACTGCGGTTCCGGGCCGATCATGGCCTGAAATACCGCGTCGTGGTCGTAACGATTACCCATGGTTTCCTCCTTAGTAATCCGCGCCGAAGTATTCCAGCGCAAATGCGCAGTAGGCGGTGATGGCGTTGCGGACGGTGCCCTCATCGGTGTAGAACTGCGGTGTGTGTGCCACGACGGGCGCGCGGCCCGGTGTGCGGCAGCCAATGGACATATGGATGCCCGGGCAGTACTGCGTGAAGAACGCAAAGTCCTCCGAGGCCATCGCGTAGACGTCGGCAATGACGAGCGCGTCTTCGCCGAGCGAGCGCTTGACTGCTGCCGAGGCGATCTCGAACATGCGGTGGTCGTTGTGCAGCGCCGGGGCGCGGTTGTGATAGGTCATCTCGATCGTCGAGCGCGTGCCGAGCGCCAGACCGTCGCAGATGGTCTGGATGCGGCCGAGAATGCGCTCGCGCGTCGCGGGATGGATCGTGCGAAGGCCGCCTTCAATGACGACTTCATCGGCTACGCTGCCGGGCGTTTTGCCGCCTGTGATCTTGCCGAGTGTCAGAATGACCGAATCGGTCGGGTTGACCTCGCGGGAAATCATGCACTGCAGCTGGCAGATCAGCTCAGCGGCAATGACAATCGCGTCGACCGTTGCGTCGGGCGTCGACGAGTGTGCCGAGCGGCCGGAGACGGTGATGCGGAGGTCATCCGGACTGGCCAGATGCGCACCGTCGCGCAGGTTGATCTTGCCGACCTCATTGAAGCCGAGTACATGGCAGGCCGCGCAGGCCTTGACCTTTGTAAAGTCAATCTCGGGGTCATTCAGGAATTCCAGCGCGCCGCCGAGGACTTCCTCGCCGGGCTGGAAGAAGAACCAGATCGAGCCGTCGATCTGATCGCGGTACTGCTCGAGCACACGCACCGCGCCGAGCAGCGACGAGGCATGAACATCGTGGCCGCAGGCGTGCATTTTGCCGGGGTTCTTCGATTCGTAGGGCAGGCCGGTGGCCTCCTGAATGGGCAGCGCATCCATATCGCCGCGGAGCATCAGAATGTTCTCGCCGGTGCCGGGCTTTGTACCCTTGAGTTCAACCCAGATACCGGAACGGCCGACGCGGTGGATGCGGTCGACATTCGTGTGCGCGCGCAGCTCGGCTTCAATCAGCGCGGCGGTCTCGTCGAGTTCGAGCCCCAGTTCGGGATTGGCATGGATCGTTTTCCAGATCGCGCGGATTTCCGGCTCAACCGCGTCGATCCGCTGCAGCAGTTCACTCATAGTGTTGACTCCTTTCGGGCCGTATCAGAGCGGGAGAATGGTGCCGACGCCCTTTTCGAGCGCGGTCTCATAGAGCTTGCGGGCGACGGAGACATCATTGATCGCCATACCCTCGGTGTTGATCAGGATGCGCTCGTTGTCGCAGGTGCGGCCCTGCTCGGCGCCGAGCAGGATCAGGCCGATCTCGGCGCACACATCCGTCAGGGCCGGATCGACCATGCCCTTTTCGCGGCGGATCGGGTAAGCGTCGCGGTCGTCGACGATGACGCGGTCAAATTCCGGCAGAGCTTCGCGCAGGAAGCTGGCATCGCCGTTGACGGCGGCGACCGTCACGCCCGGCTTGAGCCAGCCGGCTTCGATGATGCGGTTCGAGTCGTCAAAGACCAGCGGTGCGCCGATGATCAGCAGCTCTGCGCAGGTGACGGCCTGCTTGCAGGTTTCGACGGTTACGATCTTTACATTCGGGAACAGTGCGGACATCTCTTCGACATAGGCGCTCGCGCTTGTGGCGCGCGGGCTCCAGCAGTAGACTTCTTCAATACCCGGGCAGACGGCCATTGCGGCCATCAGGTGGGTGCGAGCCTGCAAACCACAGCCGACCACGCCGACCACCTTCGTATCCGGCTTGACAGTCTTGCGCATGGCTACGCCGTTGATGCCGGCGGTACGCAGGGCGGTCAGGTACGCGCAGCTCATCACGCTCAGCGGTACGCCGGTATCCGGATCGTTGACGATGACAAGACCGGTGATGAACGGCAGACCGCGTGCCGGGTTGCCGAAGTAGCCGGAGAGCCACTTGACGCCGACATAGTTCGTGTCTGCGACGCTGGCGGTGTATGCGTCGATGAAGCCGACACCGCGGCCCTTCGGAGTCAGGTTTGGCTTCGGCGGCATCTGGACTCTGTCCTGACGGCGCGCCATATGGACCTCTTCAAGCGTGTCCATAACGGCGTCCATGCTGACGCCGAGGAGCTGCTCGTCGCGGTCGGAGAGGTAGAGGAGTTCTTTGCCAAGTTCCATAATTTGTTTCCTCCTGTCAGTGATTAAAGGATTTTCATGGCGGCGAGGAAGCCTTCCTCGACAGCCTGCTGGATCTTCGAAGCGCGGATGCAGTCGCCGATGCGGTAGGTCTCGGCCTTGCCCTCGAGCACCTGCTCGAGCGCCTCGGCTGCTGCGGTGTTGGCTCGCATACCCATGGCGAAGATGACGGTGTCGGCGGGCAGGAAGACCTCGCTGCCGTCAGCGTCGAGCGCCGAAACACCTTCTTCGGAGAAGCCGGTGCACTTGAGGCCCGTGCGGACGGTGACGGCGCGGGAGAGCTCATCGAGCAGCGCGACGCGGTGCATCTTGTAAGAGTCGACGGCAACTGCCGGCTGCATTTCAACGATGGTGACGTCACGGCCGAGGCTGGCGAAGTTGAGCGCCGTCTCGCAGCCGACAAGGCCGCCGCCTGCCATGACGACCTTCTGGCCGACCTTGTCCGGGTCACAGTAGGCGTCAAGTGCGTGGATGGCGGTTTCAATGCCCGGGATGCGCGGCACGACCGGCGTCGAGCCGACGGAGATGATGACGGCGTCGGGCGCGTAGTCCATGACGTTTTCCGGGGTGATCTCGGTATTCAGAAGCAGCGTCACGCCGGCTTGTTCGCAGCGGCGGACGGCCAGGTTCTTGTAATTCATCAGGTCGACTTTGTGATGGTCATGGTCGGCAAAGGTCAGAAGGCCGCCGAATACACCGGACTTTTCGGCCAGCGTGACCTTGTGGCCGCGGACGGCTGCGGTGTATGCCGCAGTCAGACCGGCAATGCCGCCGCCGATGACAAGCACATTCTTCGCGCCGTTGGGCGAGGGCCACTGGCCGATCGGCACGTCCAGTTCATTGAGGTCGGCGCACGGGTTGACCGTACACTTGCGATCCGGGGGTGCGCCCATCGTGTCGGCCGCTTCCTGCAGCGGGCCAGGGAAGCAGCGGAAGCAGCGGATGCAGCGGGCAATATCGTCCGCGCGGCCGGACTCGGCCTTGCAGGCCCACTCCGGATCGGCGATCATCTGACGGCCGAGTGCGACGAGGTCAGCTTTGCCGGAGGCGATGAGGTCCTCGGCCTCCTCGGGGCTGTTGATGCCGCCGCAGACGATGACCGGATAGCTGACGGCCTGCTTGACGGCAGCAGACAGCTCTGCGTTGAGGTTGTGCGGTGCGTACATCGACGAGAACTCGCCGCTGAGGATCGGTTCATAGTAGACGCCGCAGACAACATGGACTGCGTCGATCAAACCTTCCATCAGCTTGCACAGCGCCACGCCGTCTTCCACGCCGTAGCCGCCGGGGACATTCTCTTCGACGCTCAGGCGCGGGACAATGAGAAAGTCCTTGCCGCAGCGCTCACGGATCGCACGGATAACGCGCAGCGGGAAGCGCGCACGGTTTTCCAGCGAGCCGCCGTATTCATCGGTGCGCAGGTTGGTGCGCGGGGAGAAGAACTGCTGCAGCAGCCAGCCGGAGGCCATGTGCGGCGCGACGCCGTCGTAACCGGCCTGCTGCAGATAGTAGGCAGCGTCGGCATAGCGCTGCACGGTCAGCGCCATGAGCGCCTCGTCCATTTCGGTGACGCTGACACCGTCGGCTCTCGTGACGCCGGACGGGCCGATCGGGCCGTTCTCGCCGGCAGAGCGCATGCGCTCGAGGCCGCAGTGGTTGAGCTCGACAAGGGAGACTGCGCCGTAAGAATGCAGCATCTCGTTGTACGCCTTCACGCCCTGCATATGCTTCGAGCCGATGGCGGTGAAGTCGACGGACGGGGCCTTCATACGGTTGCCGTAGTCGAAGTCGACGACGGTCTCCGAGGTCATGACCTCGGCGCAGCCGCCTCTGGCACGCTTTTCGTACCATTCAAACGAGCTGGCAGGATATGTGCCGTCCGGGCGGACCATCGTGTTGCCGAGCGGGGAGGCGCAGACGCGATTTTTATAGGTTTTGCTGCCGATCTGGATCGGACTGAACAGATGCGGGAAATTCGCGTTGGACATGGGGTTGATCACTCCGTTTCTACGCACCGGTGCAGCAAGACTGCCGGCGCATGGATGTTCATGAGAAATGTGTATACATATATACAGTAGCATCTTTGCAAACTTCTGGCAATGGGGAAACGGTTTTTTGGATATTTTTCATGAAAAAACGACTTCCACCGGGGACAAAAAAAGGATGCAGGATGCGGCGGCATCCTGCATCGGTTGAATATGAAATTATACGCCCGAGTAGGCGGAGAAGCCGCCGTCGACAGGGAGCACCGTGCCGGTGACGAAGCCGGAGGCCGCGTCGCTGACAAGGTAGAGCAGCGCGCCGCGCAGCTCTTCGGGATTGCCGAAACGACCCATCGGTGTTGCGGCGAGGATCTTGCCGGTGCGCGCGGTCGGGGAACCGTCCGGATTCCACAGCAGCGCGGCATTCTGCTTGGTGGAGAAGAAGCCCGGTGCGATCGCGTTGACGCGGATACCGACGCGGGAGAAGTGTACCGCCAGCCACTGCGTGAAGTTGCTGATGGCGGCCTTCGCGCCGGAGTAAGCCGGGATCTTGGTCAGCGGGGTGTAGGCATTCATCGATGAGACATTGATGATGTTGCCGCCCGTAGTGAGCATATCCTTGGCAAAGACCTGCGTGGGGATGAGCGTGCCGGTGAAGTTCAGGTTGAAGACGAACTGCACGCCATCCTCGTCGAGGTCGAAGAAGCTCTTGGTCTCGGCGTCGATGTCGCCCGGCTCGTAGTATTCCTTGTCGGTATTGGCGCGGGCGTTGTTGCCGCCTGCGCCGTTGATCAGAATGCTGACCGGGCCAAACGCGGCGTGGATCTCCTCAGCAGCCTGCTCAAGCGCGGCGCGGTCGAGCACATTGGCCTGAAACGGACGGGCGATGCCGCCCTCAGCGGCGATCTCGTCGGCCACGGCCTGCAGCGGCTCAAGCGTGCGGCCGATCAGCGCGACCTTTGCGCCGCAGGCGGCAAGCACCTTGGCCATGTCACTGCAGAGCACGCCGCCCGCACCGGTGACAACGGCCACCTTGCCGCTCAGATCAACAGAAAAAGGCAGATTCATGACAGATCCTCCTTAAAACTTGGTTTTGTCGGCCCACAGACCGAGCGCCGGGTTGCTGATGTAGAAAAACTCCTCGCCGTCGGGCAGGGTGTTCCAGCCGTCGCAGAGCGTCTTCGGATCGTAGCGCCCGGCAGCCTCGGCGTAGGGGAGATAGCCGAAGCAGACGCCTTCGACCTCCTCCTTTGTGACCTTCTCGGTGCAGTAGGTGATCGAGAAACGGTCGTCGGAGCTGCCGTGGATCAGGTGCGCGGCGGCGGAGAGGTTGCCCTTCAGGTCCTCCTGCGTGCCGCACAGCGCGACAATCTTTTCGCGGCCGCAGTAGCCGTACTTGCGGATGAGCTTGTCAACTTCGCCGTCCTCGCCGAATTTCTCGATGCCCGGGGCGAGCACGATCAGCTCGCCGCCGTCGGCGATCGCCATGCGGGTGCGGTAGATGGCCTTGTTGCCGAGCCAGGTGCTCTTGAATTCCTCGGGGTTGAGGTAGGCAACGACTTTCTTCATCGGCTCGTCGACCAGGATCAGGTTCTTCTGCTGCGCGAGGGCAACGGCCTGCTCGAAGTATGTCCGCTCTGCGCCGATGAACAGTCCGTGCGTGCGGATCTCGCCGCCCGGGGCGGTGACGACCGTGAGCACGAAGGTGATCGGCAGATGGCCGAGGTAGTGCGTGAGCGCGTAGTCAAAGACCTTGCGGACGGGCGTGTGATCGCGGCCCATCATGCGTTCCATGCCGTAGAACGCGCCGAGAATGTGCGAGGAATTGATCATGCTGCTGCCGCCGACGCCGACAAAGAGGTTCTTGGCGTGGTTGGCCATGCCGACGACCTCGTGCGGGACGACCTGACCGATCGAGAGAATCTGATCGTAGCCGCCCTCCATGACGAGGCGGTTAACCTCGACTTCGATCGGCTCGTTCACCAGTCCTTCAGAGACTTCGCTGACGAACTCGGCCGGAACCTCACCGAGCTTGACGACGTCGTGACGCCAGTCGTGCGCGATGAAGCGCTCAAACGGGATGTCGCCGTACATGTCGGCCACTTCCTCACGCGTCATCGGAACATGCGTGCCAAGCGCCTGCAGCAGGTCGATCTGACAGTCGGGCAGGGCGTGGTAGATCGTGTTGGCGATCAGACCGGCGTTGGAGTGGTAGCGCGTATAGTCCGGCACAATCAGCAGGAGCTTACTGCCAGTTCCGGCGTATTCGGCCACAGATGCGGCCACGGCGGCACGCACCTCGTCCTGCGACAGGTATTCGCCGGCCGGGTACAGACTCAGTTCCTTCATGGCAGACTCCTTATGCGTTGTAGGTGGAGGCGAAGGTATTGCCGCCCTCGCCGGTCCAGTTGGTGTGGAAGAACTCGCCGCGCGGCGCATCGATGCGCTCGTAGGTGTGCGCACCGAAGTAGTCGCGCTGGGCCTGCAGCAGGTTTGCCGGCAGACGCTCGCAGCGGTAGCCGTCGTAGTAGCTGAGCGCGGCGGACATTGCCGGGACCGGAACGCCGCTGAGCATTGCCTGCGCACAGACGCTGCGCCAGCCGGCCTGCGCCGAAGAGAGTTTTTCACAGAAGTAATCGTCGAGCATCAGGTTGGCCAGCTCGGGGTTGTTGTCAAAGGCCTTCTTGATGTCTCCGAGGAAGACGCTGCGGATAATGCAGCCGCCGCGCCACATGAGCGCGATCTGGCCGTAGTTGAGGTCCCAGCCGTAGGTCTTGGCGGCGGCGCGCATGAGCGCGTAGCCCTGCGCGTAGGATACGATCTTGGAGGCAAACAGCGCCTGACGGATTGCCTCGAGCATCGCCTTGCGGTCGAAGTGGACTTCGGCGTGCGGGCCGGAGAGGACCTTCGAGGCGGCAACGCGCTCGTCCTTGACGGCGGACAGGCAGCGGCTGAACACGGCCTCGG
>CAZUKJ010000009.1:0-18423 GCA_964620855.1 uncultured Oscillospiraceae bacterium | reverse complement strand
TTCAGTACCAGATTAACACGCTTATGACCACCAATGGCCAGAGCCCGTTCGTTACGCTCTTCCTCAACCTGCAGGAGGACGATGAATACATCAAGGAAAATGCGATGATCATCGAGGAGATCCTCAATCAGCGCATTCAGGGCATCAAGAACGAAGTCGGCGTCTATGTCACGCCCGCGTTCCCGAAGCTCGTCTATGTGCTCGACGAGCACAACTGCCTCAAGGGCGGCAAGTACGACTACCTGACCAAACTGGCTGTCAAGTGCTCCGCCAAGCGCATGTACCCGGACTACATCTCCGCCAAGCGTATGCGCGAGAACTATGAAGGCAACGTCTTCTCCCCGATGGGCTGCCGCAGCTTCCTCGCTCCGTGGAAGGACGAAAACGGCAACTACAAGTTTGAAGGCCGCTTCAACCAGGGCGTTGTCTCGATCAACCTGCCGCAGGTCGGCATTGTCGCCCACGGCGATATGGACAAGTTCTGGACCGAACTCGACGAGCGTCTGCAGATCTGCTTCGAGGCACTCATGTGCCGCCACGAGGCGCTCAAGAATGTTCGCTCCGACGTCAGCCCGGTGCACTGGCAGTACGGCGCTATCGCCCGTCTGGGCAAAGGCGAGTCCATTGAGAAGTTCCTTTACGGCGGCTACTCCTCGATCTCTCTGGGCTACATTGGTCTCTATGAAGTCACCAAGCTGATGACCGGCGAGAGCCAGACCGGCCCGAAGGGCTCGGAGTTCGCCCACAAGCTGATGAACCACCTGCAGCAAACCACCCAGCGCTGGAAAGCCGAGACGAACATCGGCTTCGCGCTCTACGGCACGCCGGCCGAGTCGCTGTGCTACCGCTTCGCGCGCATCGACAAAGAGCGTTTCGGCACAATCGAAGATGTCACCGACAAGGGCTATTACACCAACAGCTACCATGTCGACGTCCGCGAGCCGATTGACGCGTTCTCCAAGTTCATCCTTGAGAACGAGTACCAGACCAAGTCCACCGGCGGCTGCATCAGCTATGTCGAGATCCCGAATATGCGCGGCAACCTCGAAGCGCTCGAAGATGTTGTCAAGTTCATCTACGACAACATCCAGTACGCAGAGTTCAACACCAAGTCTGACTTCTGCCACGAGTGCGGTTTCGACGGCGAGATCATCATCAACGATGACTACGAGTGGGAGTGCCCGCAGTGCGGCAACCGCGACCAGCACAAGATGAACGTCACCCGCCGTACCTGCGGCTATCTGGGCGAGAACTTCTGGAACGTCGGCAAGACAAAGGAGATCAAAGCCAGAGTGCTTCACCTGTAAAAACGCTTTCCTCGGCGGGATGGCCTCATCCCGCCGACCGTTTTCTGCAACTGCTCAGACAGAAAGGAAGAATTCTATATGAATTATGCGCTGATCAAACCGCGCGATATTGCCAACGGCCCCGGTGTGCGTGTAAGCCTGTTCGTGTCGGGCTGCCGCCGTCACTGTAAAAACTGCTTCAATCCCGAGACCTGGGATTTCACCTATGGCCGTCCGTTCAATCAGCAGACCATCGACGACATCCTCGGCCTGCTCGCCCCGGACTACATCCGCGGCCTGACCGTGCTCGGCGGCGAGCCGTTCGAGCCGGAAAACCAGCCGACCGTGCTCGAGCTGGTCCGTCAGGTCAAAGCCCGCTACCCGGACAAGGAGATCTGGGCGTTCACCGGCAACCGCTTCGACGATGACCTGCTGGCCAAGAAGCTCGGCCCATGGGAGGTCACCGAAGCGCTGCTGCAGCGCATCGACGTCCTCGTCGACGGCGCGTTTGTTGAAGAGCTCAAGGATATGGGCCTGCGCTTCCGTGGTTCATCGAACCAGCGGATCATCAACGTTCCGGCGTCGCTTGCCGCCGGTCAGACCGTGCTCTGGGAAGGGGTGCTGCACGTATGATGCCGACAATCCATGTGAAAAAGCTCGACGCACGCGCTGAGCTTCCGACCCGCGGCTCAGAATTTGCCGCGGGCAGTGACCTGCGCGCCTGCATGGATGCGCCGGTGACCATCGCCCCCGGCCAGACCGTGATGATCCACACCGGTCTTGCCATGGAGATCCCGGTCGGCTACGCCGGCCTGATCTACGGCCGCTCCGGCCTCGCCTCCAAGCGCGGCCTTGCCCCGGCCAACAAGGTCGGCGTGGTCGACGCCGACTACCGCGGTGAGATCATGGTTGCTCTGCACAACCACGGCCTCGAGCCGCAGACCATTGAGCACGGCGAGCGCATCGCGCAGCTTGTTGTGACGCCGTTTCTGGCCGTCGGCTTCGCAGAAGTTGATGATTTGACGGAGACCATGCGCGGAGAAGGCGGCTTTGGTTCGACCGGCACGCGCTGAGCTCAGTTCGAACGATAATTTTTTGTCATAACTACACAAAGACCGTCAGCCTCCCGCTGGCGGTCTTTATGCGTTATATGCACAATTTGGTGCAGTTCTTCGCCCGGGAAGACGGGATTCCTGCGTCAAAAGTGTTGCAAAAGTATAAACCCAGCGCTATAATATTCTGAGTAATTCGTGGGAATTTGCCCTTTGGCCGATTCCCTCACCATAAAGGAGGTAACGCTTTTGAGTGAAAGAAAGACGATCGCAAAACTTGATGGCATCGTCAAGGTCTTTCCCGGTGTGCGTGCGCTCGATGGTGTCAGCTTTGACCTGCGAGAAGGCGAGGTTCACTCCCTGTGCGGCCAGAACGGTGCAGGAAAATCGACGCTGATCAAGGTAATGACCGGCGCTCATGCAGCAGACGGCGGCCACTACTACATCGACGAGAAGGAAGTGGCGTTCGCGTCCACGCATGACGGCATTGCCGCAGGCGTCTCATGCGTTTATCAGGAACTGTCCATCGCCCCGCAGCTTGACGTGGCGCAGAACCTGTTCATCGGCAATCTGCCGATGAAGGGCGGCCTGATCGACCATAAAACGCTCTACGCCGAATCGGAAAAGATCCTCAGCCAGCTCGGTATGAACCTTTCGCCCAAGACACTGGCCGGTGAACTTTCCGTCGGCCAACAGCAGATGATCGAGATCGGCCGCGCGCTCACAAGAAACGCGCGCATTATCATCATGGACGAACCGACGTCCTCGCTGTCCGAGGCAGAGACCGAAACGCTGTTTGGCATCATTCGCTATCTGACCAGCCAGAACATCGCCGTTGTTTACATTTCGCACAAGCTCGACGAGGTCATGGAGCTCTCCGACCGCATCACGGTCATCCGCGACGGCCGCAACATCATCACGATGGATCAGGCCGCCACAACGCAGGATGAGCTCATCACCCACATGATCGGCCGCAGCCTGGAGACCATGTACAACAAGCAGCATGTCGACATCGGCGAGAAGGTGCTGGAGGTTTCCGGCCTCACCCGTGCCGGCGTGTTTGAAAACATCAGCTTCGACGTGCACGCCGGTGAGATTGTTGGCTTCTTCGGCCTTGTCGGTGCCGGCCGCTCCGAGATCATGCGTGCCGTGTTCGGTGTGGATAAGCGCGACGCCGGTTCGGTCAGCGTGCTCGGCAAGCCGCTCAAGGCAGGCAGCCCGGCCGATGCCATTGAAGCCGGTATCGGCTTCGCCACGGAAGACCGTAAGCAGGAAGGCCTGATGCTCCGGCTGTCGATCCTCCTGAATATGACGCTTGTCAAGCTGTCCAGTCTGGCCAAACACGGCATCATCGACCGCAAGCAGCAGAAAGAGCTGGCCGACAGCTATGTTGACTCGATCAGCATCAAAACGCCGTCTCTGTCGCAGCTGGCAGGCAACCTGTCCGGCGGCAACCAGCAGAAGGTCGTTCTGGCCAAGTGGCTGATGATGGATCCGAAGGTCCTGATCGTCGACGAGCCGACCCGCGGCATCGACGTCGGCTCCAAGGCTGAGATCTACAGCCTGCTCATGGAACTGGCCAAGCGCGGTGTTGCCATCATCGTCGTCTCCTCTGAAATCGAAGAGATCATGGGCATCTGCGACCGCGTCATCACCATCTGCGAGGGCAAAAAAACGGCCGATCTGCCGGTCGAAGGCACCGAAAATGACGTTGTTCTCGCGGCCGCGCTCGGCAAGACGGATTACAAGGGAGGCGCGATCGGTGGATAAAATCAAAAAGATCTGGAAAAAGTTCATCTCCATGAACGGCGCCGGCGTCTTCCTCGCCATGGTCGCGTTCATCATCCTCGTCTCGTTCCTTGCCCCGTCGATTACCGGCGGCAACTTCCTGACGCTGACCAACATCACGAATGTCTTCCGCCAGCAGTCGCACATCGGCATCATCTGCTGCGCGATGACCTACATCATCATCACCGGCAATATTGACCTGTCCGTCGGCTCCATGCTGACGCTGCTGTCAATCCTCTGCGCGAAGTTCACGCAGATCAACCCGGTCTTCGCCATCTTCGCCACACTCGGCTGCGGCCTGCTGCTCGGTATGTTCAACGGCATGCTTGTCACCGGCCTTCGCCTGAATGCCTTTATCTCCACGCTGGCCACCGGCTCGATTTACGGTGCACTGGCACTGATCATCGCCGCAGGCAAGTGTGCCCGTGCCGATGAGCCGATCTTCAACTTCATCGGCTCCGGCAGTGTCGGCATCATTCCGACGCCGGTCGTCATCTGCATCATCACGCTGGCAATCTTCTGGTTCATCCTCAAGCGCACCGTCTACGGTCAGCGCCTGTACGCCATCGGCGCAAACCAGAAAGCCTCGCGTTACTCCGGCATCCGCACCCGCCGCGATGTATTCATCGCCTACGCACTGTGCGGTCTGTGTGTCGGCCTTGCCGCTATCATTTATATTGCCCGTTCCGTTTCGGCCAACCCGCAGGTCGCCGCCGGCAAGGAAATGGATATCGTCCTTGCTGTTGTTCTCGGCGGCACATCGATCCTCGGCGGCAAAGGCTCGATCGGCGGTACGATCATCGGTTTCCTGTTCATCGGTTTCATGTCCGCAGGCTTTACGTTCCTCGGTCTGGACCAGTATCTGCAGTGGATCATCCTGGGTGCCATTCTGGTCTTCGCCCTGGCGGTCGACGTAGCAAGTGAGAAGGGGGTCAAGCTGTGGAAGCGAAAAGCAAAAAATTCGTAAACCTTCTAAAGAACTATAACGCAGTTATCATCCTGCTTCTGCTGCTCATCATCACCTCGTTTGCCGTCGATGGCATGACGGGCAACTTCGATCGTGTGCTCACGGAAGCCAGCCAGTATTCGCTGTTTGCCATCGGTCTGGCGCTCGTTATGGTCACCGGCAACATCGATCTGTCGGTCGGCTTCCAGGCGGCGACGGCCTCGGTCATCGTCGTTCAGGTTCTGAATATGACGGGCAGCATCGCTCTGGCTGTCGTTGCCGCGCTGGCAGCCGGTGCCATTATGGGCTTTATCAATGGTTTTGCCGTTGTGAAGCTCGGCATCAGCCCGCTGATTGCCACAATCGCCACGAACTACATCTACAAGGGCATTGTCTACTACTACACCCGTTCCGGCGCACTGCGTCCGGAGGGCGACCTTCGCACCGACCTGCAGAACGCGATCTCGAAAAACTACCTGTTTGACATCGACTGGCTCTGCCTGACGGTGATCATTATGGCCGTCGTTCTGATTTGCCTGTACTTTGTAATGCGCAAGACTCGTTTTGGCGTCGGTCTTTATATCGCGGGCGACAATGCCGAAGCCGGTCAGTTCGCCGGCATGAACATGAAGCGTGTGAGCTGGGCCGCCTATGTCCTGTGTGGTCTCTGCTGCGCCCTCGCCGGCGTCTTCCTGTGCTCGAAGTCCGGCAGCGCGATCTATTCGCAGGGCGAAGGCCGCGACGTCTTTGCCATCTCTGCCTGCGTCATCGGCGGTATCAAGATGGCCGGCGGCAAGGGCACCATGCTCAATGTCCTGCTCGGCGTGCTGGTCATGCGCGTCATCTCCACCGCAATGGACATGATGCTCATCGCCGCCTCGTGGGTCGACTTCATCTCGGGTGTGCTGCTCATCCTCATCCTCATCATTGATCGCTTCACCGCGGTCAAAAAGGAAGATTGATCTCCGGTCCTGCCGGTATCAATAAAAAACATTTCATCATATGAAAGGAAAGACTATCATGAAGAAGATCATTGCACTGATCCTCGTCCTCGCTATGGCATTCGGCCTCGTGGCCTGCAGCTCTGGCGAGGCCAAGACCGACGACGAGCCGATCACCGTCGCCGTCTCCACCATCGCGTACTCGATCGCTGTCCTTCCGACCTACCTGCTCGACTCCCTCAAGGAGCTGTGCGAGGCCGAGGGCTGGAACTTTGAAATGCTGGCTGCTGAGGGCGACGCTGAGCTCCAGGGCGAGCAGATCTCCACGCTGATCAGCAAGAACCCGGACTACCTCGTCCTCTTCCCGGCTGACCCGACTCTGGCCATCGACTGGTGCCAGGAAGCCGCTGATGCGGACATCCCGACCATCGCCATCCATGTTGATGTCGACGAGTCCTGCAAGGGCACGACCTGCGTCGCCTACTGCGGCAACGACAACGCGGCCATTGCCAACCAGCTCTTCGAGTACATTTCCGAGAAGAACGGTGCTGACGCTGCGATGAACATCGTCGAGATCGGCGGCGTTCCGGTTCAGGCCGACTACATCACCCGTACCGAGACCTTCAACGCCAACCTCGAAGGCACCAACTACACCCAGCTCGGTGACATCGCTTGGGCTTACTCCTCCCGTGCCGACGCCACCACCTACATGGAGAACTTCATCTCCTCCTACGGCGATCAGATCGACATCCTCGTCGGCTTTGACGACGACCTGACCCTCGGCGGCGTTAACGCGCTGCAGGAGAAGGGCATGACTGATGTTCAGGTCTACTCCATCACCGGCCAGATTGAGGCCCTTCAGGCCATCAAGGACGGCAAGATGACCGCCACCGTCTTCACCCCGACTGCTGCCATGGCCGAGAAGGCTGTTGAAGTCATCAAGGCGCTCGAGGCCGGCGAAGAGGTCGAGTACTATCAGTACATCGAGACCCCGATCGTCGACGCTTCCAACGTTGACCAGTACGAAGGCGAGTTCTAATCTCCTCTTTGAACAAAAAGTTCGGCACGACCAATTATTTTGGTCGTGCCGCTTTTTTGCTGTTTGCCCTTGGAATTCGGTGCAGGAAGTGCTATGATAAACCGGATTTCGACAAATAACGAGGTGTGACTCTTTGGAACTTTCGATTTGGATGACAGCGCTGGTCTGCGCGGGCGTGTTTCTCGGTGGCCTGATCGATTCCATGGCGGGCGGCGGCGGACTGATCACGCTGCCGATCTATTTCATGTCCGGCCTGCCGGCTCATACGGCCCTGGCGACGAATAAGCTCTCCGCCTGCTGCGGTACGACGCTTGCCAGCTTCCGCTTTGCAAAAAACAAGTGCGTCGACTGGCGCTATGCCGTTCCCGGTATCGTGCTGGCCGTGCTCGGCGCGACGGTCGGTGCAAACCTCGTTCTGCTGCTCGACGACCGCTACCTGCGCTATCTGATGGTCGTGCTGCTGCCGGTCATCGCCGTCGTCGTCCTGCGCGATAAGAATATGGACGCGCCGGAGGGTGCGCGCAGCGCAGCCCGCACCGCGCTGATGTTTGCGCTGGTGTTCGCAGTCGGCGTTTACGACGGCTTTTATGGCCCGGGCACCGGTACATTTCTGATGCTGATGCTCTCAAAGATCGGCCGCATGGAGGTTCGTACGGCGACCGGCGTGACGAAGTGGATGAACCTTGCTTCCAATGTCGGCAGTCTGGTCGTCTTTTTGCGCAACGGGCAGGGGCTTCTGTGGCTCGGTCTGCTGGCCGGGCTGTTCTCGATTGCAGGCAGCTATATCGGCTCAGGCCTCGTCTTAAAGCGCGGCGCCAAGGCCGTCCGTCCCGTGATCCTCATTGTCCTTGCAATTTTGTTCGTTAAAATCATCTGGGACTTCTTTTGAGCTCTGTTCCGGACAGAAAAATAACCGGGTGTGCCTGAAGCACACCCGGTTTCTTGTGTCAATAATCCTCTATCATATCCTCTGCTGTATCCAGATATATCTCTTCGCAGACGATCTGTGCTGTTTTTAACCGTGTCATAGCAGCCTCATACGACGCCGCTTCCACTTCCTGCAGCGCATCGGATACTGCGTTGAACAAGTGCAGATACATTTTCTGATACTCTGCCATATATATTCCCTCAAACTTCATCTTTAGAAGTATATTATTACGATGTTTCGATAAAATCAATAGCATACTTCAGCTTTAGAAGTCGCAGAGAGGAGTCGGATCAACCGTGAAAATATATTGGTCAGGGGACTCCAAAAACATCATTGGCAACAAAGTGCGCGAGCTGCGAAGCAAGAGTGGTCTGACGCAGCGGGCACTGGCCGCCAAACTGCAGCTGGAGGGATACGACTTCACGGATCTGACGATCCTGCGTATTGAAAACGGCACGCGATTTGTTCCGGATTATGAGGTCAAAGCGCTTGCAAAGGTGTTCGGCGTTTCTTACGAAGCGCTGCTGGATGAATAAAAATGCCGGGTGTGCCTGAAACACACCCGGCATTTTTTATATCTGAGAGAAAACTTGCCCGATCGGCTCGTTGATACACAGATCTGCATCGTGGTCGGCCGGGGTCGGGTCGCGGTTGATGAGCACAAGCTTGTGGCCGCGATAGTAGCGGATCAGACCGGCAGCCGGATAGACCGTCAGGCTCGTGCCGCCGATGATGAGCATATCGGCCTCGCGGATCGCACGCACCGCGCCCTCGATGCAGTCCTGATCGAGGCCTTCCTCGTAGAGCACAACATCCGGCTTGACCACGCCGCCGCAGGCGCAAAGCGGCACACCCACGCTGTCGCGGATGAATTCCGCATCGTGGAACTTGCGGCAGCGCGTGCAGTAGTTGCGGTAACACGAGCCGTGCAGCTCATAGACGATCTTCGAGCCGGCCTTCGTGTGCAGGCCGTCGACGTTCTGCGTGACGACCGCCTTGAGCTTTCCGGCCGCTTCGAGCTCTGCGAGCTTTCTGTGCGCTGCGTTCGGCTCAAAATCGAGCGGCAGCAGCTTATCGCGGTAAAAATCAAAAAACTCCTCAGTGTTCGACTCATAGAACGAATGGCTGAGCATTTTCTCCGGCGGGTACTTGAACTTCATCGAGTACAGGCCGTCGACCGAGCGAAAATCCTTAATCCCGGACTCCGTCGAGACGCCCGCACCGCCAAAAAAGACGATGTTGTCCGACTCATCCACCCACTTTTTCAAAAGAGCGATCTTTTCATCCATCGTTTTCTTCCTCCTCGAGCTGCCGCAGCAGCTTGCGATCCTCTTTCGAGGACAGGTCGAGTTTGGCGTACATATCCGGCCTGCGGTCGCGCGTGCGCGCGATGGCCATTTTGCGGCGCCACTTGCGGATGTTTTCGTGATGACCGGAGATCAGAACAGGCGGTACACGCAAGCCGTGCCAGATTTCCGGACGGGAATACTGCGGGTATTCGAGCATGCCGTTGTAGTGGCTCTCGTCCTCAAAGCACTCCGGATCGGGCAGCACGCCCGGAACCATGCGCGCCACGGCGTCCGCCACAACCATCGCGGGCAGCTCGCCGCCGGTCAGGACGAAATCACCGATCGAGATCTCTTCATCGACACACTCTTCAATGAAGCGCTCGTCGATGCCCTCGTAATGTCCACAGACAAGAACGAGATTCTCATGCTGCAGCAGCTCCTTCGCCTTGGCCTGCGTAAAGGTCTGTCCGGCCGGCGACATAAACACCGTGTGCACCGGGCCGCCTGCGATGTCGCAGATGTGCGCCCAGCAGTTGTACAGCGGATCGGCCTGCATCAGCGCGCCGCGTCCGCCGCCGTACGGATAGTCGTCAACCTGGTTTTGCTTGTTGGTCGTGTAGTCACGGATCTGGTGGGCCTCGATGGTGATATACCCGCGGTCCTGCGCACGGCCGAGGATGGATTCATTCATCATGTCGCCGACGGTCTCGTCGAACAGCGTCATAATATCAATTCTCATCCGTACGCATCCCCTCGATCAGCTTCACACGCACGAAGCCCTCTTCCACGTTGACCTCCTCGACAAACTGCTTGACGACGGGGATCATATATTCGTGCTCGCCGCGGACAACATAAACATCGTTCGACGGCGGCTGAAGCACGTCAACGATCTTGCCGATCTGCTCATCGCCGCTATACACCGGCAGACCGATCAGATCGACTACAAACACTGCGCCGTCTTCAAGCTCAGCGTCACTGCGGTCAATGCAGACGACCTTGTCTTTTAGGCGCAAAGCCACATTGATATCGTCGATACCGACGAATTTGCACAGCACGCACGTGCCCTGCACTCGGGCTCGCTCGACGCGATAAGCCTCGCCGCCGATGTAGAGCAGTTCAAATCCGGTCAAAAACTCCGGCGAATCGGCCCACGGGAGGATCTTTACCTCACCGCGCGTGCCATGCGTCGAAACGATCTTGCCGGACTCCAGAAATTGCTGCATGGAAAACACCTCGCAGTTGAATTTGAAATAAAAACACAAACGGGAGCGCTGCGATCTGGCAGCGCCCCCGGGTTGTTTGTGCCGCTCAGTCGACGATGTCGACCGAGACTTTCTTGCCCTGGCGCTGAGCCACGGACTTGACGACAGTACGGATCTCGCGCGCGATCCGACCCTGGCGGCCGATGACCTTGCCCATATCTTCAGGCGCGACGCGCAGCTGCAGCACAGTCTCTTCGCCTTCGATCTCGGTGACGGTCACGGCATCGGGATTGTCGACCAGATTCCGCGCGATATAGGCCAGAAGTTCCTTCATGTGGAGCTCTCCTTACAGAGCGCCGGCCTTTTTCAGGAGCTCTCTGACAGTGTCGGTCGGCTGGGCGCCGTTCTTGACCCAGTACTGAGCGCGCTCGACATCGACCTTGATTTCGGCCGGATCGGTCAGCGGGTTGTAGGTGCCGATCTCCTCGATGGAGCGGCCATCGCGCGGGCTGCGGGAGTCAGCAACAACGATTCTGTAGAAGGGAGCCTTCTTTGCACCCATTCTGCGCAGTCTGATTTTAACCATGGGTTTCACCTCCAAAAAATGTGTAAAAACGGTTCTATTCGTAAAGCAGTTTTGGCTTAAACGACAAGTTTAAAAACCGGGGATATTGAAGCCGCCGCGGCCGCCGCCGAAGCCGCCCATGTTGGGCATTCCCTTGAACTTCTTCCCCTTCTTTTTGCCGGCATTGTTCATCTGCTTGATGAGCGTCTGCATCATCTCAAACTGCTTGAGCAGCTGATTGATTTGCTCGACCTTGACGCCGGCACCGGCCGAGATGCGCTTTTTGCGCGAGTGGTTGAGCACGCTCGGATTCTCGCGCTCATAGGGCGTCATCGACAAGATGATGGCTTCGGTTCTGGCCAGCGCCTTCTCGTCGATCTGGACGTTTTTCAGGTTGCCCATACCGGGCATCATGCTGAGGATGTCCTCCATCGAGCCCATGTCCTTGAGCTGGACGAGCTGATCGTAGTAATCCTGCAGAGTGAACTTGTTCGAGCGCAGATGCTCTTCCAGCTCCTTGGCTTTCTTCTCGTCATAGGCGCGCTCAGCCTTTTCGATCAGCGTAAGCATGTCGCCCATACCGAGGATGCGGCTTGCCATGCGGTCCGGATGGAACGGCTCGATCTGGTCGAGCTTCTCACCCATACCAGCAAACTTGACCGGCTTGCCCGTGACGGCCTTGACCGACAGCGCAGCACCGCCTCGGGCGTCGCCGTCGAGCTTGGTAAGCATCACGCCGTCGATGTCGAGCCATTCGTTGAAGGTCTGGGCTGCGTTCACCGCGTCCTGACCGGTCATCGCGTCGATCACAAGCAGGATCTCATCGGGCTTGACGGCTGCTTTGATGTTCTTCAGCTCGTCCATGAGCGCTTCATCGACATGCAGGCGACCTGCCGTGTCGAGGAAGACCATGTCGTTGCCATGCTTCTCGGCGTGTTCAACCGCCGCTTTGGCAATGTCAACCGGGTTGGTCTGTCCCATCTGGAATACCGGGATGTCGAGCTTTTCGCCGACGACCTCGAGCTGACGGATAGCCGCAGGACGGTAGATGTCACACGCGACAAGCAGCGGGCGCTTGCCCTGCTTTTTGAACAGACCGGCGAGCTTGGCGCCGTTGGTCGTTTTACCCGCGCCCTGCAGGCCAACGAGCATGACGACCGTGGGCGGCTTGGAAGAGATATTGATTTTTGCGTTTTCGCTGCCCATGAGCGCAGTCAGCTCTTCGTTGACAATCTTGATGATCATCTGCGCCGGGCTGAGCGCCTCGAGCACATCGGAACCGACGCAGCGCTCGGTAACCTGCTTGATAAAGTCTTTGACGACCTTATAGCTGACGTCGGCTTCGAGCAGCGCAAGGCGCACTTCGCGCATAGCCTCCTTAACGTCGGCTTCACTCAGGCGTCCTTTGCCGCGCAGCTTCTTAAACGCATTGGAAAGTTTTTCGGTAAGGCCTTCAAATGCCATAGCTTACTCCTTCAGAGATTCGACGACGGCCAAAATGGCCGCACGTTCCGGCGAGACCGGCAGGTTTGCCGCTGCCTCCTCAATCGTCCGCAGGCCACGGCTGATCTGCCCGGCGCGGGCAATGCACCCGGTTTTTTCCTCAAAATCACGCAGTGTATGCTCGGCACGGGCAATGGCGTCGTGCACGCCCTGCCGCGAAATACCGGACAGCTCTGCAATCTCAGCCAGGCTGTAATCCTGGTTGTAGTACAGGTCGAAGCACGATTGCTGCTTCTCGGTCAGCAGGCTGCCGTAATAGTCGAACAGCAGCGACATGGAAACTGCGTCGTTTTTCAATCTATACACCTCCGCTGTGAAGGTTTCCCCCTTGACAGCCTTGTTATTCTACCCCATCTCACCGTATCTGTCAAGTAAAAAATCTTGACAGATGGTGAAAATTCCCGCCGTTTTTCTCTTTCTTTTTCGTGTATTGTGTGTTAACATAATATAACCTCAAATCCAACGGGAGGACATACCATGAAACGACAGCGATTTCGCAGCCTTGCGCTGCTGCTTGCCGTCTGCCTGCTTACACAGACTGTGTCTGCCGCCGCACTCGGCGGCGTGCTCCGCGAAAGCGGCCTGACGAGCGCCGCAGGCATCGATTACTACGAAACAACCTACTGGCACACTGCTGCAAACGGCCGTCAAACAGAACACTACCTTACATACAATGCCAATCCCACCGTCACGCCGTCGGTGTTCTACGGAACGGAGCTCTACGGCCGCAGCACGCTCGACGAGCTGACTGCCCAGCTTTCCGAATCCGGCCGAACGGTCGTCGCCGCCGTCAACGGCAGCTTCTTTGACCCGGTAACCGGCATCCCGATCGGATTGGTCGTGACGGACGGCATTCTGCGCTCATCGGGCGATGCGCTCTCGATCGGCTTCTATGCCGACGGCTCTGCCATCATCGGCACACCGGGGTTGGCCGTGCGCGCCCAGATTGGCACAAGCAGCGTGCAGCTGCACTACAACAAAGCTCTCTCGCAGGACAACGGTGCGATCCTCTACTCCCGTGACTACGACGAGTACACCAAGAGCACCGTCAGAGCCTATAACGTCATTTTGCAGCCGGAAACCACCGCGCTGACACTCTCCGGCAGCGTGCAGGCGACCGTGCTCTACGCCGGGGAGGCATATTATGCCGAGATTCCGGAGGGCTGCTTCACACTCTCGATGGCGCTCGGCACACCGTACAGCTATACCCTGTCGCTGCTGCAGTCACTTTCCGCAGGCGATACGCTCACCATTGAGACCACCTGTGACGATGCGTGGAAAGATGTTGTTTCCGCCTGCTCCGGCGGCGAACTGCTGGTGCAAGACGGGATTCCCCGTCAGGAATTTACGCTGATCAGCGCCGAAAAACGCACCGGACGCACCGCCATTGGACTGCGCAGTGATGGCACGCTCGTCGTCTACACGATCGACGGTCTGCAGTCCGGCTACAGCCTCGGCATCACGCTTGCTGAGCTGGCAGATCGCATGGCCGAGCTCGGCTGTGTCATCGCGCTGAACCTCGATGGCGGCGGCTCGACCACCGCAAGCCTCTGCTACCCCGGCTATGATGCGCCGGTTACCGTCAACAGTCCGTCCGACGGAAAGCAGCGCACCTGTGCCAACTTCCTCGTCTTTACCATGCCTACAGCACCGGCTTCCGCTGCATCCAGACTCTATCTGTACCCACAGCAGACCATCGCGCTGCCCGGCGCGCAGATCACGCTCGATGCGCGCGCCGCTGACGCCAACTACCGCGCTGCAGCCGTTCCGTCCTCACTCACCTACCGCGCGACGCTTGGCTCGGTGACGTCGGACGGCGTCTACACCGCCGCGGCCGCCGGCACCGCTACCATCACCGCCTACAGCGGCGTGCTGCGCACGACCGCCACGGTGACTGTTCTCGAGTCGCCCGATTCGATCTCGGTCTGGCGCAACGCGACCAACGTGACCGGCACAACGGTGGCCGTTGCCTACGGCGATACGATTGACTTTTCCGCAACCGCCAAGCAGGCCGGTTTTTCTGTCGCCTGCACGGATAACAGCTTCACCTGGTCCGTCTCCGGGGATGTCGGCAGTGTCGATGAGACCGGCATTTTCACGGCCGACGGCACATCTCTGGAAGGCACGCTCACCGTCAGCTGCGGCAGCACCTCAGTTGTCGTCCCGCTCCTCGTGACCGATCCGGACAGCACCCCGCCCCTGATTTCCATGCAGCTTGACGGCAGCATGCTGACCGCCACAGTCACGGACGACCTGAGCGGCATCGCAGAGCTGACACTGACCTGCGACGATCTTCCGGCAGCGTACGAGTGGGATGGTCAGACACTGACCGCGCAAATTTCTGATGACACCACAATCGTGAAGCTGACCGCTGCCGACCGGTTCGGAAATCGCGCAGGCGCGTTCATCGAAACGGGCTACGCCGTGGAAAATATCTTTGCCGATCTGCAGGACAACTGGGCGTCAAAGTACGTCAACTATCTCAACCGCCGCGGCGTCCTGCAGGGCAGCTATGACGCCGCCGGAAATCTGAACTATAACCCGAGTGACGCCATGACCCGCCAGGCCTTTATCACATCGCTCATCCGGTGGCTTGGCATCGACACGAGCCTGTATGACAGCGTCGAACTGCCGTTTGCCGACGCAGAAAACATCTCTACCTATGCTCTGCCGTCGATCCGTGCCGCCTATGCACTCGGTTATCTCAACGGCCGGGAAGTTGACGGTCAGCTCTATTCGCTGCCGAAAGACACCGTGACCCGGCAGGAGGCGATGGCCATCCTTGGCCGCAGCCAGCCCGGCGGCTATCTGGAGGACAATCTCTCCTCCTTTGCCGACGCCGATCAGGTGAGCAGCTACGCCCGCAGCCACATCGCGCAGATGATTACGCGCGGCATCATCTCCGGATCAAACGGGATGCTCAACCCCCGCGCCACCGTCACCCGCGCCCAGCTCGCCAAGATGCTGTTCTATCTCACATAAACAGCGCCGTCCTGCATGTACAAAAAGGAGTGTTGCATCTTGCAACACTCCTTTTTATTCTGCCTGTTCTTCGGCTGCTTCTTCATAGTGCGCCAATGCATATTCGATGCACTGGTTCACGATCTTGTTGAATGAGACCCCGGTTTTTCGGTTCAGCTCATTGATTCGGTCAAACGTCGACTCTTTCATGCGAATCGTGCGGCTCACGGAGGACATCTTTCCGTCCGAAGTGTCAATGGTAAAACGGTCCATCGCTGCACCCCTTTCAATTACATATTGTAATCAGAAATCCGATTTGCTATAATGTACACAAATGCACTCATATCTGTACGCATTCAAGAGGAGGTGTTTCTATGACAAACTATCGACGCATGTATCTGCATCTGTTCAACGCAGTATCTGATGCGCTGGAGGATCTGGAACACAGCAGCGCAGGCTCCGCAATCCAGCGCTTAAAAGACGCACAGCTTGTCTGCGAAGAAATCTACCTGGACACCGCAGACGATGAATTCGACGATTGGGCCGATGCTGACGAAGAATGAGAAAGGGAGTGTTGCGTCTTGCAACACTCCCTTATAAATTTGCCTGCGGTGTTCAGGATCAGACTTCGAGTTCGCTGAGATCCATCTGCGCGACGACGGCGGCGCAGCGCGCGCACAGCTCGCCTTCCGCGACGTCCACATGCTTCCAGCAGCGCGGGCACTTCGGCAGCTCGCTGGCCGTCACGGCGACCTTGACGCCCGGCAGTTCCTCGCCCTCGTAGCCCTCGCCGCTTCCGGCGACGACATTGAGCTCGGAGACAATGCACAGATCATACAGCGTCAGATCGGAGACGGAAGCAATCTCGGCATCGCCGGCGTAGACGGTGACAACGGCGTCGAGGTTCTTGCCGATGCGCTTCTCCGCACGGGCCATCTCCAGCGCCTTGTTGACGACGGTACGCAGCTTCAGCAGATCGGCCCACTTTTCCTCCATGCCCGGAGCGAAGTCGACCGTCGGGTCGTAATCCGGCATCTGGTTGAGCAGGACGGAATACGGATCGGCATCGGACGCATGCGGCATCGCGGCCCAGATCTCGTCGGAGGTGAAGGCCAGGATCGGCGCAAGCAGACGAACCATGCCGTCGAGGATGGTGTACATCGCAGACTGCGCGCTGCGACGGGCGAAGGAGTCCTTGCCTTCGCAGTAGAGGCGATCTTTGATGATATCGAGATAGAAGCTCGACATCTCCACAGTGCAGAACGCACGGATGGCGTGGAAGGTCGGGTGGAACTCATAGACATCGTAGTTCGCACGAACCTTGGCGACAAGGCGGTTGAACTGGATGACCGCCCACTTGTCGAGCTCCATCATGTCGGCGAAGGCGACCCGGCTGTCCGGATCAAAGCCGTCAAGGTTACCGATCATATAGCGCGCGGTGTTGCGGATCTTCAGGTACGAGTCAGACAGCTGCTTGAGGATGTCCTTGGAGATGCGCATATCCTGACGATAGTCGGAGGATGCAACCCACAGGCGCAGCAGGTCTGCGCCGTAGTCCTTGATGACCTCTTCCGGCGCAACGGCGTTGCCGAGCGACTTGTGCATGGCCTTGCCTTCGCCGTCAACGGTCCAGCCGTGGGTGATGATGGTCTTATACGGTGCTTCGCCGTACGCGGCGATGGAGGTGAGCATGGAGCTCTGGAACCAGCCGCGGTACTGGTCGCCGCCCTCAAGGTAGACGTCAGCCGGCCACTTCAGTTCCGGACGCTGGCGCAGAACGGCCGCGTGCGTCGAACCGGAGTCAAACCAGACATCCATGATGTCCGACTCCTTGGAGAAGTGGACGCCGCCGCAGTGCGGGCAGACGAAGCCATCCGGCAGCAGCTCATTCGCATCCTTCTCAAACCAGATGTTCGAGCTGTGCTCACGGAACAGGTTCGAAACCTTCTCGATGGTCTCGTCGTTGACGATCTCATGGCCGCAGGTCTCGCAGAAGAACATCGGGATCGGCACGCCCCAGGTGCGCTGACGGGAGATGCACCAGTCGGCGCGTTCGCGGATCATGCTGGTCATGCGCTCTTTGCCCCACTCCGGATACCAGGTGATGCCTTCGCAGGCGTCGACAGCCTGCTGCTTGATCGCATCGACAGAGCAGAACCACTGCTCGGTCGCGCGGAAGATGACCGGCTTCTTGCAGCGCCAGCAGTGCGGATAGGAGTGGACGATGTTCTCATGGTGCAGTACGACGCCATTTTCGACCAGATCGGCAAAAATCGGCTCGTGCGCCTTGAAGACATGGATGCCCGCGTATTTGCCGGCAGCCTGCGTGAAGACGCCCTTGGCATTGACATTGACTTCCATCTTGCCGGAGGTATCGATCTCGGCGTATTTCTTGCAGACGTTGAAGTCATCCGCGCCGTAGGCCGGAGCAGTGTGGACGCAGCCGGTACCAGCGTCGAGCGTAACATGGTCGCCGTTGATGACGAGCGAGGTGCGGTCGAACAGCGGATGGTGCGCAGTCATATACTCAAACTCAGAGCCCTTCATCGTGCAGACGGTCTCCGTCAGTTCCAGACCGGCAGCGGTCAGAACGGACTCGACCAGATCCTTCGCCATGATGTAGCACTCACCATTGGAAGCCTTGGCGACCACATAATCAAAGTCCGGATTCAGGCAGACAGCCTGGTTGCCCGGCAGAGTCCAGGTGGTGGTCGTCCAGATGACAAAGTAGGTCTTGGCCAGATCCACCTTGTCTGCCAGCTTACCCTGATCATCCTTCACGCGGAACTTGACGAACAGCGTGGTGACCGGATCGTCGGCATACTCGATCTCCGCCTCGGCCAGCGCCGTCTCATCGGACGGACACCAGTAAACCGGCTTAAGGCCCTTGTAGATATAGCCCTTCTTCGCCATCTCACCGAAG
>CAZUKJ010000008.1:0-18461 GCA_964620855.1 uncultured Oscillospiraceae bacterium | reverse complement strand
ACGAGACGCTTGGCAATGATCGGGCGGGCAAACGCCGTGCCGAGCAGGTAACCTTCGTAGTTCGCACCCATCATCATCGACGGGATGATGACGTCGTCGACCATCTCGTCCGTCAGATCCTCAACATAGAGCTTGGACGCGCCGGTCTTGATGGCCTTTTCCTCCAGGCCGTCCAGCTCGGTGCCCTGACCGACGTCGCCGGAGACGGCGATGATCTCGGGATTGTTGTAGTTTTCTTTCAGCCAAGGAATGATGATGGACGTATCCAGACCACCGGAGTACGCCAGAACGACCTTTTTGATCTCAGTTGCCATAGTAAAAAACCTCCAAAGTGTTGGTAGTGATTGCATTGTGGCTTTATCATAGCACAGCGATTGCACAGTTGCAAGTGCGAATTTGAATAAAAAACCGCGTATATTTTGAATTGAGTTGGATATAAGTGCCTTATTTATGAATATTATAAATAAAAATTCAAGCTTTTTGAATCATCGCCTGGTATATACCGCAGCCGGACTGTGCCAGCAGCTGTACAGCCTCGGTTGTTTTTTGGTGTGTGATATGGTATGATACCGAAAACGGGATTTCTGTCCCGACCCAAAAGGAAGGAGGTGCGGGATGCACCGCTTGCTGATTGCCATGTCCGGCGGCGTGGACAGTTCCGTCACTGCGCTGTTGGCGCAGCGCGCCGGTTATGAAACCATCGGCTGTACCATGCAGCTGTTCGACAACGCCTGCGCCGGTATCGCGGGTGAAAGCACCTGCTGTTCGCTGACGGACGTCGAAGATGCAAAGAGCGTCTGCCGGCGGCTCGGGATGCCGCACTACACCTTTAATTTCAAGGACGCGTTTCGGGAATCTGTCATAGAGCCCTTCGTGCGTATCTACGAGTCGGGTGGTACACCGAACCCATGCATCGCGTGCAACCGGCACCTGAAGTTCGACGCCTTGCTGCACCGGGCCGATGTCCTTGGTCTTGACGGCATTGCCACAGGCCACTACGCTCGCACGGTGTTCGACGAGGCAACCGGGCGCTGGCAGCTGCGCCGCGCAGCCGACGCCTCCAAGGATCAGACCTATGTGCTCTATATGCTCACGCAGGAACAGCTCGCGCGCATTTACTTCCCGCTTGGCACGCTGACCAAAGAGCAGGTGCGTGCGCTCGCAGAAGCAGAGGGCTTTGTCAACGCACGCAAGCGCGATTCGCAGGATATTTGCTTTATTCCGGACGGCGACTATGGCGCATTTTTGGAGCGCTTTACCGGAAAGACATACCCTGAGGGAGACTTTATCGCACCGGACGGGCACGTTTTGGGCCGCCACCGCGGTGCCGTCCGCTACACCATCGGCCAACGCAAAGGTCTGGGTCTGGCGCTTCCGGCGCCGGGCTATGTGACTGCCAAGGATATGGAAAAAAACACCGTCACCGTCGGCACAAATGACGACCTGTTCTCATCGCGTGTGACGCTTTCCGACTACAATCTCATCGTTTCCGACGCCCCGGAAGGGGAACTGCGCGTGCAGGCCAAGCTGCGCTACTCCCAAAAGACGGCCGATGCCGTTCTGCGTTGGAATGGCCGCGATGCAGAGTTGATTTTCGACGAGCCGCAGCGCGCTGTCACACCGGGACAGGCCGCAGTCTGCTACGATGGCGAGCTCGTCGTTGGCGGCGGAACGATCATAAAAGGAGAAACATAACATGGATCAGATTTTGGCGGTCGTTCTGGCCGCAGGTAAGGGAACCCGTCTGCAGACGGAAGAAAACCATACCGCGAAGGTACTGCGCGAGGCCAACGGAAAGCCGCTTTTGCACTATGTGCTCTCAGCACTCGACTTTATTGCGCCGGAAGATACCGTGCTCGTCGTCGGCTACCAGCGCGAAGCCGTCAAGGCGGCGTTCCCCGGCCGCAAATACGCCGTTCAGGAGCCGCAGATGGGCACCGGCGACGCTGTGCGCGCCGCGATGGATTACTTGGTCGGCTATGAAGGAACGGTGCTCGTCGCTTACGGCGATATGCCGCTTCTGAAAAAGGAAGTGTATCTCGGTCTGCTCGAAGCGCACAAAAAGTCCGGCGCGGCCTGTACACTGCTGGCCGGCACCTCCGATGTTGCGCTGCCGTATGGCCGCGTGCTGAGAAAGGCCGACGGCTCGTTTGACCGCGTCGTCGAAGAACGCGACTGTACGCCGGAGCAGGCGGCCGTCCGCGAACTGAACGTCGGCATTTACGCGTTTGACGGCCATCTGCTTCCGGAAGCGCTCTGCCGCCTGAACAACGACAACGCGCAGAAAGAATACTATCTGACCGATGTTCCGACAATCCTGCGCGATGAGCTCGGCGGTACCATTGAGGTCTACACGGCGGAACTCGGCGAACAGATCATCGGCGTCAACACACCCGAGCAGCTCGCCATGACTGAGCATTATCTGCTCTTAAGAAATGCATAATTGCCAAACAAGTCACAGGCCGGGACCAGCGCCCCGGCCTGTGACTTTTGTCGTATGCCGGCCGGGAAATTTGCATTACGCCCGGTTCTATGGTATAATAATTCGAATTTTGTAGAAAAAGTTCGAAAAACCTCTTCAATCCAAGGAGATGAACATATGCTGAAAAAACAGATCCTTCCGCTGCTGCTTTGTCTCTGCCTGACGATGGGGCTGTGTGTCCCCGCCGCTGCCGCAACATTGACGGTCTCCGAGGCGGTCCTCGACCTCACCGCCGCATATGAAGGCTTTTTGCCGTATTATTCCGGCGGCTACATCGGCTACGGCACTGCTGTCAGCGCCTCCGATTACCCCAACGGAATTACACCGGAAGCTGCACGCGAGCTGATGCGCGCGACCTTCGCAACAATCGGCGACACCGTCGAGCGCTTCTTTGCCAAACACGGCGTCACACTCACCCAACAGCAGTTCGACGCACTGTGCAGCCTCGGCTACAACAATGGAACCGGCTTCCTGAACGCGAATTACCGCATCTGCAAGACGATCATTGCCGGCAATTACACCGACAACGATCTGGCCAGCGCATTTGGCGTCTGGTGCCATGTCGGATCGACCGTCAATACGCATCTGGCCGAGCGCCGCGTCGTTGAAGCCGCGATCTTCCTCGACGGCGACTATTCCGGCGCGGAGGATGCCTTCCGCTGGGTTATCTACAACGCCGACGGCGGCAGCATTGATACCGATATCCGGTTTTACCGAACCGGCGAACCCTACGGCGCGCTGCTTTCCGCCTCCAAAAGCGGCTATGTGTTCGGCGGCTGGTACACCTCTGACGGTACCAAGCTGACTGCAGATGATATCGTCACCAGCTCCCTCAGCGTTACCGCGCACTGGTACGAAGAAGGTACGGAGGTCGACCCGGAGATTACCCAATCCGAAGTCGCCGCACCGGAGGAGCTCCCGGCAGGAGCCGTACCGGAGGTGCCCGAAGACGAAACTCCCGGCGACGCGGCCGAAGATCTTCCGGTGTTCTCAGACCTGACCACAGATCACTGGTACTATGACGAAGTCATTGACCTTGTCGCCCGCGGCGTCGTAGACGGCTTCACCGACGGCACATTCCGCGGCACAAACGGGATCAACCACGCGCAGGCGCTCAAGCTGGTGCTGCTGGCCGCCGGGTATGATGCCCAGCCCGCAACCGGCAGCAACTGGGCATCGGGCTACTATGATCTGGCTGTTTGTGAAGGTCTGATCGATGCTGACGAATGGGCCGATCTTACCGCGCCCTGCACGCGTCTGCAGATCGCACAGCTTGCCTGTGCCGCGCTGGGTCTGACCGACCCGCAAATCGAATCCCCCTTTGCCGATATTGACGATCCGGCTGTCAACACGCTGTACACCGCCGGTATTTTTGAAGGAAAATACGATACCGACGGCACACTGGTCTTTATGCCGGAGCGAGAGCTCTACCGCGGTGAAACATGTGTCATCCTCTGGCGTATCCTCAACTGGGCGGAAAACAGCCATGCTGAATGAAATCATTGCCATTGCACGCGAGGCTGGGCGGATCATCCGCGAAGCCGACCACATTGAGGTGCGCAGCAAAACCGGCCCGCAGGACCTCGTCACGCAGTACGATATCCGCGTCGAGCAGTTGATCCAGCAGGAGCTGGCGAAGCTCTGTCCCAATGCACAGTTCCTTGGCGAGGAGAGCGCGCATACGGTCGATGAATCCGGGCCGCTGTTTATCGTTGACCCGATCGACGGCACGACGAACTTCACCCGTGCTTTCCGTCAAAGCGCCGTCTCCATCTGCTACTGCGACGGCGGGGAGCGCCAGCTCGCCGTCATCTGCGATCCGTATGCCGATGAAGTCTATTACGCACGCAAGGGCGGCGGCGCCTTTGTGAACGGCCAGCCGATTCACGTCTCTGACCGGCCGCTCGAGCAGGCCATTTCCATCTTCGGAACGGCGCTTTACAGCCCAAGCTATGCCGACGCAACATTTACTCTGGCCCGCCGGCTGTTTGACCGAACGCTTGACGTGCGCCGCTTCGGCGCAGCTGTTCTTGATCTTTGCCACATCGCATCCGGCCGCGCAGAGGTGTTCTGTGAATGTCTGCTCTCTGCATGGGATTTTGCCGCAGGCACCCTGCTCGTTCAGGAAGCAGGCGGGTTTGTCTGCGACTTCTCCGGCGCACCGGTGCCGCTGGCTCAAAAAAGTGCCGTATACTGCAGCAACGCAGTGTGCGCCTGCGCTCGTGCGGCACTCGTGGGTGATCTCCTGTAATCGAATTCCAACAGGCGGCGGGGCAATCAGCCCCGCCGCCTCTGTTTTGCATAAAAAACCGGGGCGCTGCATCCGCAGCGCCCCGGTTCGTTTATAATCGATCAATAGAGATTCGGCAGATTGGCGTAGAGCGCCTCCCAGAGGCTGCTGTCGAAGTTCTCACCTGAGATATAGAGAATCTCAAGGTTCGGCAGTCCGTAGAGCGGAGTGACGTCCGAAACAAGCGTATCATCCAGATCGAGATAGTACAGATTCGTCAGATTTGCCAACGGGCGGATGTCCGAGATCGGATTTTCCCACAGCGTCAAAGACTCCAGCGAGGTCATATTCGCCAGCGGCGAAATGTCTGTGATGTCGTTGTCCCACAGCGACAGCGCATACAGGTGCAGGCCGGACAGCGGAGAAAGATCGGAAATATCGCAGTTGTCTGCCGAAAGATAGCCCAGATTCGTCAAATACGCCAGCGGCGTCAGATCCGAGATATTATCATTTCCGTCGAGATAAAGCGTCTCCAGAGACGCAAACTCCCGCAGTGCCCAGAGGTCATCGTTCGTCAGATTGCAATAGCTCAGGTCAAGATATGTCATATCTGCAGGGTAGCTGTAACCGCCGATGTAGACCATGCCGGGTTCGACATCAACCGTTGTATCCGTTGAGGGCTCAACATCGACCGTCGTATCCGGCAAGGACGGTTCAACAACCCCCGATTCCGTATCGCCAGTTGTTACATCCCAGCTCGGCGCATCCGGCGTTGCAGCGCCGCCCGAGGCGTTGGGCTCGCCCGCCGAGTTATTCGTCGTGCTGCTGGACAGTTCGGCGATCTTTTCCGCCAGGCTAGAAGCGCCGGTTGCGTCATAGCCGTCACGGGCGGCTTCCAGCGCAGCTTCTTCGTCTTCCAGCTCAACATAGCAGTCTACGACCTTGCTCCAGACCTTCTTCTGGTCATCGTCGATATCGAGCGCTTCCTCATAGCAGGCAATCGCATCTTCGTAGTTCTTTTCGCTCTTATAGGCATCGCCCAGAGCAACCCATGCTTCAATTTTTTCATCGTCGTCGCGAGTCAGCTTTACGGCCGCCTTATACTGCTCAGCCGCGGTGGCCAGATCGCCTTCGGCCGCTGCCGTCTCGCCCTTTTTCAGAGCACGGGCATATTTGGCCTCATCGGACAGAAACGTCGGCTGGATCCATGTAAAGAACAACACCGCGATCAGCGCAACCACTGCAACCACCGCAATGATCGCAATCAGGCCTTTCTTGCTTTTCTTTTTCGGGGCAGCGTCCGGCGCTGCAACCGGGGCTGCTACAGGCGCCGCAGCCGGCTCGGCCGCAGGCTGCACGGGAATCTCCGCCAGCGAGCTGCCGCAGGAAGTACAGAACTTGGAGCCATCGGTCAACTGCGCTCCACATTTCGGACAAAACATCAGAATTCCTCCTTATTCCCTGAATATATTTTTATCTTAGCATGACAGGTTTTAAATTGCAATCTTTGAATTTTGGGCAAAAAAACCCCGCTGGCGCATCTGCGCCGGCGGGAAACGGGATATGAAGTGTGCTCGTTTTGGAAAGCTGTACCAACAGTATACCGCTTCCGGTGCGCGAAGTCTGTCAAACGGCGGCAGCTGCCTCAATTTTTTTACTGCCGGCCGCTTCCTGCGGTACTTTGGGGATGCGAATGGTCAGAACGATCTGCTCATCGCTCTCCTCTCGGCCCATTTCCGCCGGAATCCCCGCGTCGCGGATCAGCGCCAGGCTGTGGTCGATCGTATTCAAAAACAACCGCACATCCCGCAGCTTAAACCCCGGCATCCACTTTTTTTGCACCGGCTTTTCCGCCAGCAGCGACTCTATGTACTGCTCTGTCTTGGCGACATTGAGTTCCCGCGCAATGATTACCGCCAGCGCATCAAGCCGCTGCTGCTCCGTGGGCAGACGCAGCAGCGCGCGGGCGTGACGCTCCGACAGCCCGTTTGCACGGATGGTTTCCAGCACAGCCGGAGGATGGCGCAGCAGGCGCAGCTTATTTGCCACCGCGGACTGGCTTTTCCCCACTCGGGCCGCAGCCTGTTCCTGCGACAGACCGTACAGCCGCATCAGCCGCGCCAGTCCTTCCGCCTCCTCGATAAAGTCCAGATCGCGCCGCTGCAGATTCTCAACGAGCGCGATCAGTCCGGACTGTTCTTCGTCAACCGCAAGAAGAATACACGGCACTTCGGTCAGTCCGGCCAGCTTCGACGCACGCAGGCGCCGTTCTCCGGCCACAAGCTCATAGCCATCTGCGCGTCTGCGGACAGAAAGCGGCTGAATCACGCCGTACTGCCGGATGCTTTCGGCAAGCTCCTGCAGCTCCGTCTGGTCAAAGAGCTTTCGCGGCTGTGATGGGTTCGGCCGGATGAGTTCGACCGGCAAATAGCTGACTCTCCCCGATCCGATCACGCTATTGCTTCTGTGTTTCGGCATATTCCTCGCCCTCCCACAAAGCATTGTAACAAGCCCGCAGCACGAAACCACGCGAAACACGACAGCTTAGCGCCATAAATTGTAATTTATTTCCATATTATTTCTATATCTTGCGTTCCTCTCATTGCAAAATGAAGCGGGATATGGTAGACTGCATAGGAAAGAATGATATTATAAATTATAGAATCGGAGTCAGAATCATGTACGAGAGAATTACGCAGGCGACCATCGCCGAATATGAAGCCTTTGTCCAGAGCCATCCCGAAGGCCACTTTGCGCAGAGTGTACTGTGGGCAAAGCAGAAACCGAGCTGGAAGTGGGAAGCCGTCGTCGTCCGCGGGGAAGACGGCACAATCCGCGGCGCCATGTCAGTCCTCATCCGCAAAGTGCCCTGCACGCCGTTTACCCTGATGTATGGCTGCCGCGCTCCGGTCTGCGATCTGCACGACCGCGAGACGATTGCCGAGCTGCTGGCCGGCCTGAAAGCATTGGCAAAAGAATACCACTCCTACGTCATCAAGCTCGATCCGGACGTCCCGTCGTCGGATGAGGAATTCGGCCGGATCATGCGTTCGTTCGGCTTCCGTCTCAAAGACGGCGGCAAAAATTTCGAAGCCATTCAGCCGAAGTACGTCTTCCGTCTGAATGTTGAGAACAAAACTGCCGACGAGTTGATGGCCGCGTTCCACCAGAAGACCCGCTATAACATCCGCGTCGCCATCAAGAAGGGCGTGGAGGTAAAAATTGAGGGCAAAGAGGCCGTCCCGGCCTTTGCCGATCTGATGCTCACCACCGGCGTACGCGACGGCTTTGTGACCCGCCAGCCGCAGTATTTTGCCGATATGCTCGACAATCTCGGCGAACACGCACGCCTTTACATGGCTTATGCCGGGGAAAAGCCGATCGCCGGTACGCTCGCCATCGCCTATGGCGACAAGGTCTGGTATCTGTACGGTGCTTCGTCGAACGAAGACCGCAACCTGATGCCGAATTACCTGCTGCAGTGGTCGATGATCCAGTGGGCGGTCGAGCTCGGCTGCCGCGTGTACGACTTCCGCGGTGTTTCGGGTGACCTTTCCGAAGATAACCCGCTCTACGGCCTTTACAAATTCAAGAAGGGCTTCTCCGGCGACTTCGTCGAGTTCATCGGCGAGATGGATCTCGTTCTCAACAAGTTTGTGTATTTCGCCGTTGAGCACGGTACAAGCATTTTCAAAGAGCTTCGCAAGAAGGTCTATCTGATCAAAAACCGCGGAAAATAACGGATACTGCCCCAAAGAGGTGTTTGGAATGAAAGCGTATATTGTAGAAAAAGAAGCGCTGGCCAACAACATCCGCATTGTCAAGGAGAAAGCCTGCGGCGCACCGGTCTGGGGCGTCGTCAAGGGTGACGGCTATGGCCTTGGTCTGATTGCGTTTGCGCGTGTGCTGCGCGCCAGCGGCATCGACCGTTTTGCCGTCACCGAGGTCTCTGATGTTCAGCGTCTGCGGCGAGCCGGATTTTCCGCAGAACCGATCCTGATGCTCCGGCCCACATCCGATCCGGCCGAGCTGGAAGCCCTGCTCGACTGCGACGCCATTGTCACCGTCGCCTCAACAGAGCAGGCAGGCGCTCTCAACGGCATTGCCGCCAGCCGCGGCACCGTCGCCGAGGTTCACATCAAAGTGGATACCGGTATGGGGCGCTATGGCTTCCTGCCGACAGAAGTCGGCCGCATTCTCAATGTATACCAGTATATGCACTCGCTCGCCGTCACCGGCGTCTACACGCACTTTCACTCCGCCTTTTCCAGCGAAAAGGCCACGCGCGCGCAGCACGATGCTTTTCAATCCGTGCTGACACGGCTTCATGCCGCCGGGTGTGAAACCGGCGATGTGCACTGCTGCAACTCCTCGGCGCTGTTCCTCTATCCTGATCTCGCTTCCGGGGGTGCTCGTGTCGGTTCCGCCTTCTTAGGCCGGCTGAGTTTCCGCGGTAACTATGGCCTGCAGAAGGTCGGCTGGTGTGAAGCGACCATCGAAGAGCTGCACTGGCTGCAGAAGGACTTTACAACCGGCTACGGCGCAGCCTGGAAGGCGAAAAAGCCGACACTCGCTGCCGTCGTCAGCGTCGGGTATTACCACGGATTCGGTGCCGAGAAGGGCCGTGACGTCTGGCGTATACGAGACTGCCTCATTGGTATCCTCTCAAATCTCAAAGCGATGCTCACCCGCAAGGCGCTTTGGGTCACGGTGAATGGGAAGCGCTGCCGCGTGATCGGTCATATCGGCATGCTGCACACCTGCATCGATGTAACGAAAGTCGCCGATGTGGCCATTGGCGACACCGTCCGCATGGAGATCAATCCGCTGCTCGTCAAGGGCCTTGATATCCAGTACCGCTGAGGCTGCATCGGTTGGCCTGCAGTTGATTTCGAAAAGACAACAAGCGGAGTCCGAATTAAAAAAACACAGCTTCTTGTGAGAACACAGCAAAAGCGGCCGCGGGAACCATCCCGCGGCCGCTGATTGGTATTCAGGAAATTGCATGTGCACCAACTTCGTATGTCCAGCCGGTCTTTGTCCGTTTGGCTGTGCAGTCCATGAAAAAGTACGCACCGAGCCCACTGCGCCATTTTTCGGCGTCAAAGGTAAACGTGTCGCCGTTCTCCTCCAGTACGCTGATGGTAAACAGCACGCCGTTTTCAAAATAGAGGTTGTCCTTGTCGATGTATCCCTGCTCACACAATTCTTTCCACGTGCCAAACAGGACTTCCTTCCCGTAGGCGGCGCCGGTAAGGTAGCCGAGCGCGGCCTGCTCGCCCTCATTCAGATTCGCTGCGCCCTGCAAATCGAAGGCGATGTAGTCAATGTCGGTGTTCAGAGCCGTGTCTGTCTGCCAGAGATCGTCGATTACCTTCCGGTAGAGTGTGATTGTGTCACGCACCGCACCGGTCTGCTTGATGTAGACCGGCTGTCCCAGCTGGCCGGGGTAGCTTTCCATGATCTCACCGGAGTAGCCGATCTCCACGACCCATCCGACCGTGGGGCGCTCCTGCGTCGGCTTTGCGTCTTCATCGTAGAGCGGCACACTGCTCGAGAGCGTATACAGATCTGCCGCGCGCTCTCCCGCGAGAAGCACCGTCGTATCGGTCACCTGTACGATCACGCCGCGCAGCGTTGCCTCCGCATACGGAAGGCCGGCGGTCTGCGAGGGCGCCGTCTCATCCTGCCCAATAGAAACGGTCGGCACATCGATGGATGTTCCCGGTTCCTCCTCTGTGGCTGCAGGCGGCAGCGTGATCTGCGGCACATCGCGTCCGCAGCCAAACAGGCCAAGGGCCATCAGCAGCGCCAAAATCAAACAGCAAATTCGTTTCATCACAACGACCTCCTTCTGCCTGTTTGGACGAATCCGGCGGGAAAATGTTCCTGCAAAAAACTCCCCGCCGCGTTTGAGCGCGGCGGGGAGTCTGTTATCCGAAGAGAAGCGCGACCACTGCATAGCAGACCGGTTGGTGGAGCAGATAGATCCACAGCGACTGACGACCGCAGAAGCAGAAGAAGCGGATCGGCGCCGCCTGCGCGTTGACCCGCGGAAGCAGTGTTTTTTTCTCGCGGTAAACCGTGCGGCCGAGCACTGTGCCGAGCATAAACCAGCCCAGGTGCGGCAGCAGCGGGAAGTAATCACTCGATGCAAAGTCCGGCGATTTCAGGCCCAACGGGAACAGCCACGGTGTCTCAACCTGACACATCAGCACGAAATATCCGGCGACGACGACGGCTGCACCGACAGCACCGGTGAGCCACAGCGGCCACTTGCGATAAACCGGCCAGAGCAGCATGCACACACCGAGCAGATGCAGCACGCCGAACTGGATCAGGATGGACTTTCCGGCAAAGCCAAGCTTCCACATTCCCACCGTGACGGCAGTGATGAGCATACCGCAGGCAAATACGATCGCGCCGCGCTTGGCGCTCTTGGAGCCAAGCGTCACGCACATGCCCGAGAGCACAACGAAGATCACGCCGCCGTTATTTTTGATGAAGTTAAACAGCCACGGTGTCTGAAACTCCAGGCCGCCGAAGTAGCTGAGGTCGAAGATGAAATGTATGGCGATCACGCACAATATGCAGACTCCCCGCAGAAAGTCCAGCTCCCAGATGCGTTCGCGATTTAATTTAGAGTCCTGCATTGGCTTCCTCCTCCAGCACACGATAGGCCACCTTGCCAACAAGTGTCTTCGGCAAGTCGGCACGAAATTCGATATCATACGGCATGGCATACTTGGCGATGTGTTCGCGGCAGTAGGCGAGCAGCTCCTGCTTGATCTCGTCGCTCGGCTCGATGCCGGGCTGCAGAACAACATAGGCCTTGACCTTTTGGATTTTATATTCGTCCTTGACGCCGACGACGCAGGAGAGCAGAACCTTTTCGTGGCCGTCAATCATATTTTCCAGCTGCCCGGGGTACACATTATAGCCCGACGAAATAATCATGCGCTTAATCCGCTGCCGGAAATAAATGAAGCCGTCTTCATCCATGTAGCCAAGATCTCCGGTATGCAGCCAAACGCGGTTGTCGGTATGGCGGCGCAGGGTGCTTGCGGTTTCTTCCTCGTTGTCGACATAACCGATCATGACCGATGGGCCGGAGACGCAGATCTCGCCTTCCACATGCGGCTCGACCTCCTCTGTTGTACCGGGCCTGACAATCTTGTAAAAGGTGTCGGGGAACGGGATGCCAATCGAGCCTTCCCGGCTGCAGTGATACGGCGTCAGGCAGGATGCGGTGACACACTCGGTCGTGCCGTAGCCCTCGCGGACCTGAATGTTGGCATTGTGCTCTTTCAGGAAGCGGTCAACTTTGCGCTTGAGTTCCACCGAAAGCGAGTCGCCGCCGGCAAACATGCCAACCAGGAACGAGAGGTCCGCATCCTCCATCCCATCGGCGCGCAGCAGCGCTTCAAACAGCGTCGGCACACCCGCAATGACATTCGGCTTTTTCTTGCGGATCAGATCCGCGTAGCTCTGCACGGTAAACTGCGGCACGAGAATACAGGTTGCCCCGCAGGCCAGCATCGTGTGGATACCGATACCGAGGCCAAAGCCGTGGAAGACCGGCATGACCGAGAGCATCTTCAGCCCGGCGATCGGTGCGAAGCCGGATGCCGCTTCCGTCTGCATGGCCAGCGCATTGAAGTTGTAGTTTGACAGCAGGATTCCCTTCGTCGTACCGGTGGTGCCGCCGGAGAACAGGATCACTGCGCCCTCATCGTATCTGCCGTCGTCCGGCGGCAGCGGCGCGGTGCGCTTCCGGCCGGCCGACAGGAAATCCTTCCAGAGCACATAACTGCCGTCTGCCGGAAGCTTCGGGATCTTCCGGCCTGAGGTAAGCAGGTATCCGGCCTTGAGCGGCTGTTTGAGTTCATCAGCAATGCGGGCAATCAGCAGCGTGACCGGCTGCTCAACCCGATCCATAATCCCGGCGACCTTACCGTAGAACTGATCGAGCGTTAAAATAGCACGGCTGTGGCTGGCATTGAGATAGAACGCGATCTCACCGGCAGCGGAAAGCGGGTGGATCATCGTCGGAATCGCACCGATTCGGTTGAGTGCATAAAACGAATCGACCGCCTGCGGACAGTTCGGCATACAGATCGTCACACGATCGCCCTTGCGGATACCGAGCTCGAGATACGCCTTGGCCGTCAGGTTGATGCGCTGAGAAAACTGCGCATAGGTCGTCTGTTTGCCCATAAATTCATACGCGACGGACTGCGCGTATTTGGCAGCGGTCTGCCCAACAAGCTGGCACATGGTCAGCTGCGGATAGTCCAGTGTAGCAGGTGTATCGCCGTAAAACTTCAGCCACGGCGCAGCTGCAGAGATCCCCATTGGGTTCCCTCCTGTGGAACATTTTTATTTTTGAATATAGTACGCCCAAAATCAGACGATGTCAAGAAAACTGGACAACTTGCCATTTGGTGTGGTATTTGCTATAATAATTAAAATGATTCAAACACCAAACAGAAGCACCCGAAGTGTTGCTTTTATAAACAGAAAGGACGATTTTCATGTCGATCAAAATCACTTCCGACAGCACCTGCGACCTCTCGCCCGAGCTGCTTGCGCGGTTTGATGTCGCGCTGTCGCCGCTGTATGTTGAAAAAAACGGCGAGACTTTCCGAGACGGTGTTGACATCGTTCCGGATGATATCTTTGCCCATGTTGCCGCCGGCGGCGACCTCTGCAAAACAGCTGCGTGCAACATCGATGACTACACAAAGTTCTTCTCGCAGTATGCCGGTGAGCACGAAGCCGTGATTCATGTCAGCCTCAGCTCCGAATTTTCCTCCAGCTGCCAGAACGCCTGCATTGCCGCAGAGGAGTTTGACAATGTCCATGTCATCGACTCGCGCAACCTTTCGACCGGGCAGGGTCTGGTCGTCATTGAGGCAGCCAAGATGGCACAAGCCGGCGCAGACGCCGAAGACATCGTTGCGGCGATGAACGACCTGGCGCAGCGCGTGGATGCAAGCTTCCTGGTCGACCGGCTCGACTACCTCCACAAAGGCGGCCGCTGCTCGGCCATTACCGCGCTCGGCGCAAACCTGCTCAAGCTCAAGCCGTGCATTGAAGTGCGCGGCGGCAAGATGAGTGTCGCACAGAAGTACCGCGGCGCGTTCCCGAAGTGCATCGGCGAATATGCTTCCGCGCGTCTGAATGCAGCGACCGATCTTGTGCATGAGCGCATTTTCATTACATACACCTCCGGCTGCTCCGAGCAGACGAAGCAGGCTGCCCGCGACGCCGTCGCTGCCTACGGCAAGTTTGCCGAGGTCAATGAGACCGTCGCCGGCTGCACCGTCTCGTGCCACTGCGGCCCGAGCACCCTCGGCATCCTCTACATCCACGAAAACAACGTCTGACCCCACAAAACCAACGAGGCCGCAGGCAAGAGCCTGCGGCCTCGTTTTTTCTTTAATCTGCCAGCGAGGTGACCAGCGGATAGCGGAAGAGGATCGTTCCGTCAAGGGTTTGCCAGGTGCACGACCAGTCGTCCGTCGTGCGGACCAGACCGTTGTAGATGCTGATGTCGGTTGAGAATGTTCCCAGCAGTGTAAATTCCAGATCGTACAGCCGGTAGGCATTGTCCGCAACCTCTACCATGTAGATCTGTCCGGTTACCGGATCGCGCTCTCCTTTGATCCAGGCATCCTCCCCCAGTGTGTGGACGAGGCTGAAGTCTTCCGTGCTTACAATGCGTGTCAGGCCATCGCCGCCGTAGAGAAAAATGTACGGCACATCCAGCGGCACATAATCCTCATACGAATAGAACTGGCCGGCATACTCCGAGCCGGGAACCGTCGCGCTGGCGCCGGTAACAATATTGCGCAGTTCGATCCCATCGTCTGTGCTCCGCGATACCACGCTCCCGAGATAGCCCACATCGTACCAGTCGCCTGTGTTTTGCCAAAGCAGCTCGCCGTCGTGGTCATAGTAGCTTTTCCCCGACGCCCGGTAAAACCCGGTCGAATAGCCATACTCGGTGATATCGCAGTAATCTCCCCGAATCCGGAACTGCTCCGCCCCCTGTGCATCGAACACGATGATCTCACTGCCGTTGCCGAACGCAAGGAAACGGTTGTCGCCCGCGCAGTAGGCCGCGTTGTATATTGGCTCGATCACCCAGTTCCCGTCGTAGTCGACAAACCCATAGTGTTCGCCGTCGGGCGATGCGGCCGCCAGCCCGCCCCGATAGGTGTTGATGTTGTAATACGGCCCATGCAGCAGCCTGCCGTCCGATCCCAGAATCCATCGGCCATCGGTAAGCTGAATACTAAAATAACCGTCGTTGTACTGCATGGAGCTGTAAGAATACTCCTCGCGGCGGCTGCCCAGTGCAAGATCCTGCTCAGTCAGCAGAATGTTGCCCTCGAAGTCATACAGCGTGAATGTGTCGGACAAATAGTTCTCCATCACCACCACGCCGCATCCGAGCGCCGAAATATACTCGTATTCACACGGCAGCACGAACGAACCGTCAAGCGTAGAGAGGCCATAGAGCGTTTGGTGATTGATATACGACCAGCCGTCGCCCTCAACCAGTGTCGATTCACCGGGCCGCGAAAAGGACAGCATCGGTACCCGAACACTTGCCCCCGTTTGATAGTCGTAATACGAGAGCATCTGCACTCCCGTGTATGTGGCGTCAGCCACGATCCGCCCCGCCGCATCGACAAACCCATACATCTCGCCGGCCTGATAGGAATAGCCGTTTCCCCCAACCGAGTAGAGCAGGCTGCCGACATACGGGTATAGCATCCCGTACTCATCCGACGGCTGAAGATCGGGGATGAACTCCTCCGTCAGCCGGGTGTAGACCTGCCGGATCGACTGGTGTGGGGTGTAATAGGTGTAATCCGTGTGGACGGTGATGCCGCTTGCCGTCGTGCCGGAGGTGTCCGGCTCTGTGTCAGGCTCCGTTTCCACGACAGGCAGATCGTCTTCCGCCGGCGTTTCCCCGTGTAGCGTGTTGTCCGCTGCCGCGTCATCTTCCGCGCGGCAGGTATTGCCTGTGCTGTCCGAGGCCGTGCAGCCGGTCAGAAGCAGCGCAAGAAGCAGCAAAATACAAATCATCCGCTTCATGACCGTCACTCCTTTCAATTTTCAAGAGCCATTACGGCGACATACCCTTCTGCATCAACCAGTCGCTGGCCTTCCTCCGTCTGCAGCCACTCATAGAGGATGCGCGCCGGACTGTCCGCCGGTTCATCTGCCGAGATGACCGTGTAGTACGAGTTCAGATGCGGATATTCTCCCGAGCGGATCGTCTCCTCGCTCGGAGCAACACCGTCAACCGCCAGCAGCTTCAGACCCTCAGCCATCTGCATATCGTTGGCGTAGTAATAGACGGAGTATCCGATTGCGTTGGCGGAGTTGTCATAGCTGCGGACAACCTCCATCAGCTCACCCATCTCGCCCGCAACATAGTCCACCGGCACTTCCGCCATCGGTGTGTCGCCCATCACGAGCTTGAGCATCAGCGCCTGCGAGCCCGCGCCCTCATTGCGCTGGAACGGCACAATTTCTTCATCCGCGCCGCCCACTTCAGACCAGTTTGTGATCTCGCCGGTGTAAATGCCGCGGATCTGTTCGGTGGTCAGGTTTTCGACCGGATTGTCCTCGTTGACAACGAAGATCAAAGCATCCGTTGCAATCGGCGCAATCTCACAGGAAAAGCCCTCGTCCGCCATCTCGTCAAAGACAACCGCGCTTGGCTCGGAGACGATCAGCACGTCGCACACGCCGTCTTTCAGGTTGCGGAACGACTGCGTCGTGCGGTTGAACATCGCAAGGTCTGCCACATCCTCGCGCGGCTGACCGAGCAGCACGCTCGCGACAGCCTGCCCGAGCGGCACCAGCGAAGTAGAACCGTCCATCTTCGGGAAGTTCTCGCGGGTGAAAATAAACACATTGTCAGAGTCGACCTGCTCGTCGGTGTCGTCCGGTGCGGCAGAGTCGTCCGAAGTCTCCGGCGATTTTGTTGTATCCGCCTGCTCCGGATCCTTCGTGTCGGTCATCTGTGTGGTCTGTACTGCCGATTGGTCGGTTGTTGTCTGCTCATCCTTGTCCGCAGCGCAGCCGGCCAACAGCGCCGCCGCAAGCAGCATTGCCAGAGTACGTACCAGTTTGTCAGCTTTCATTACAAGAACCTCCTTCATATTCGTTTTTCTTTGTTGCCCGGATCTGATATCCTTGATCCTTCAAGTTCAGTATACATTATATAAGACGGCGTGGATACCCTTTAGGTTCCGGAAAAACTGCCCGATTTTTTAAGCTGATTTTTATGCGCTTTGACGATTGCATCCGCACCTTGCGCATCCGTCGGCGGCATGGTACTATGAAGGAAACAACCACTGTTTGGGAGGTATCTGCAATGAAAGCAATCGTCATGGATGCATTCGGCGGGCCGGAAGTGCTCCGCTGCGTTGAAATGGAAAAACCCGTCCCCGGCCCTGATGAAGTCCTCGTCAAAAACCACTACATCGGCGTCGGCAAACCCGATTTTGTCATGCGGAGCGGCATCTGCCCGTTCCTCGACCGTCAGCCGCCCGATCTCGTCTGCGGCAACGAGTGCGCCGGCATCGTCGAAGCCGTCGGCAGCGAGGTCACAGCCTTTGCCCCGGGCATGCGCGTGTGTGTCAACAGCGGCCTCGGCTACGGTTCGCATGCTGAGTACATTGCCGTGCCGCAGAAGTTCGTCACGCGGCTGCCTGACGGCTATCCGCTCAAGTATGCCACCGGCCTGCTGAACTATTTTGTCGCCTGGGCGCTGCTCAACGATATGAGCCACGCATCGGCCGGTCAGTCGCTCTACATCACCGGCGGCGCCGGCGGCGTCGGTACTGCCGTGATCCAGACCGCGCTGCTGATGGGTATGACCGTCTGTGCGTCTGCCCGCTCGGACGAAAAGTGCGACTATATCCGCTCGCTTGGCGCGCAGTGCGTCTTCAACAGCACGAAGGTTTCCGAAAAGGATGCTATTTTGGAATTTACGAACGGCCGCGGCGTCGATATCATCTTCGACCAGCTCGTTGGCCCGCGCTTTGAGGGCCAGTTCGACTATCTGGCCGACTTCGGCATCATCGTCATCTACAACTGGCTCGACGGCGACCCCGGTCTCAACCAGCTCCAGACGATCATCGGCCGCTCGTCGCACGCGCAGGCCGTGCGCTCGTTCTCCTTCCATGTCTACGATGATAAGCCCGAACGCCGCGCCATGCTGCAGCAGATCTGCATGGATCGCATCATGCGCGGAGAAATTACGCCGAAGCTCTTTGCCGATCTGCCGCTGGAGCAGGCGCGTCAGGCACACGAGTGGCTCGACGGCCAGAAGATCATGGGCAAGCTCGTTCTGCACACAAAATTTGCCGAGGAAGCAGAATAACTGCCCGGTTTTGCGGCAAGTTCGCCAAAGTCAACATGCCGTTTTTGTGCAGCTTCCAGTGAAGTTATTTTTGCGCAAGCCCCAACAAGAAAAAACTCAAGGGGTGGGGCTGTCGAATATTGTACAATGGGCTCACCAATTTTATGAATTGACAAACCAGAAAGGATGATCCCCAATGAGCAGTCGTTATTCTCATCTTTTAAGCCCGATCAAAATCCGCGGCATGGTCCTGAAAAACCGCCTTTGGTCCGGCAACGCTCTGCCGCACTTCCTGCAGGGTCCGGAGTCCTGGCCGTCTGAGCAGGTCATTAACCATATGGTGCGCATGGCGCAGAACG